>JAXJSX010000030.1:0-16054 GCA_036309925.1 Acutalibacteraceae bacterium
AAAGAATTTACTCTTGATTTACCCGCAGGTCTTACACTTCCTGAAGAAGGCGGTATCAGTTTTGTCCTCAAAGTAGTAGACTCACCTTGGGCACAGAACCCCATCAACACAGAAATCAGCCCGATTTATCTCGTTGGCGAAGGTTCAGGCACTCCGAGCGTTACAACAACTGTAGCACCCGCAGGCACAACAACTACAACAAACGGCGGCACAGTTGCAGAAGGCAGAGAAGCAATCCTTCTCTTTGATACTACAGGCGGTAACTACGCAGATTCTTGGGGCCAGTCATCAGGCTTAACAACCGGCGATGTCAACGGTAACGGCTTACTTATGAGCGGCGGCTATATCGCATCAACTGCTGAAGGCGGACTCAAAATTTCAACACTCGGTGCACAGGCAAAGATGATTCAGCAACAGTTGTGGGGTGACCAGAGCAGAAAGGCTATTTCATCCTACAAATCAGCAGTTGCGGCTCTCGGCACAGACGGTAGCGATAAAAATCTGTACTTCACAGTAACCAACAACGGTTCAAGCCTCTTGAACTTCAAGTTCAAACTTTACATCAACGACAGCAGCCAGAACACCATTATGACACTTGACTACACAAGCAGCAGTATGGAAAAGTGGATTGAAGTCGGCGATTCTTACACTTACGACATCGAAATTCCTGAAGGCACTGTATTGCCTGCAGAAGGCTATGTAAGTATGGAAATCTTTGCTGTTGATAAGTACTATACAGGTGCGGTTATTGATGTTGATATGACTCCGGTCTATCTTGTAAACGATGCTTATGTTCGTCCTACAGAAGCAACAACAACTACCACAACCACAACAAGATCAATCACAGAGAAGACAACCAGCACAACAACTTCAACAACCGATCAAGGCGGTGACACTCCTCCGGTTGTTCGCGGCGACCTCAACTTCGACGGCGTTGTAAACATTTCTGATGTTCAGATTATGAAGAAGATTGCGGCTTATCCGCACATCGACAAGGCAGAAAGCGCTGAACAGAGAACAGCGGCTGACCTTAGCGGCGACGGATTAGTTACAACAGTTGACCTTTACATCTTGAAAGGTATTGTAGGCTAATAATCAAAATAAAAATACGCTCCGAACGGGGCGTATTTTTGTTGGTTGAAGAAATGGCGAGGATAAAGTGCGTTTTGTAAGCATGACGCAACAGACTTTATCGTAATTTTGCAAATCATAAGCGTTATGTTTGATTGGGATTTTTAAATTATAACTTAATACAACAATACAAAACCACGGTGCAATTTTACACCGTGGTTTTGTAAAAGGAGATATTTTAAGCTAAGAGATCGTCTATTGAAATTTAAGAAATTATGTTCAGAGCGTTACTGTCGGTTGTCACAACCGAAACACGCTTGATGTCTGCGCCGAGGTCAGTGAGTTTTTGAACAATATCCTCGTAACCGCGCTCAATAAAATGAATGTTCTCGATTTCAGAAGTACCGCTTGCCATAAGCGCCGCAATAACGACTGCCGCACCTGCACGCAAGTCAACCGCCTTAACAGGCGCACCCTGCAACTGCGGGACACCTTCGATGAACGCAGTTCTGCCGTCAACCTTGATTTTTGCCTTCATCCGTGACAACTGCTCAATGTATCTGAAACGATTATCCCATACAGATTCACGCATCGTTGATGCACCTTGTGCGATGGTGAGCATCGCAGTCATCTGCGGTTGCATATCAGTCGGGAAACCCGGGTGAGGCATAGTCTTAACATTGCAAGGACGCATACGGCCTGTTCGTTTGACTCTTACAGCCTCGTCATACTCAATAACAGTCGCACCTGATTCTTCAAGTTTGGTTGAGATGGATTCAAGGTGTTTCGGTATGACATTTTTTATGAGAACATCGCCGCCTGTAGCCGCCGCAGCGACCATATAAGTACCCGCTTCGATTTGGTCGGGGATTATCGAATATGTTGCGCCGACAAGCCTTTGGACGCCGTAAATCTTGATAGTATCAGTACCTGCACCGCGAATATCAGCACCCATTGTGTTGAGGAAGTTCGCAAGGTCAACAATATGCGGTTCACGCGCCGCATTTTCAATGATTGTCAAGCCTTTCGCACGAACAGCGGCAAGCATAATATTGATAGTCGCGCCAACAGAAACGATGTCAAGATAAACCGAAGAGCCGATAAGATCGTCTGCCACGAGTTCAACAACGCCGTTTTTGATTGCGTGACGCGCACCGAGAGCCTCAAAACCTTTGAGGTGCATATCAATCGGACGAACACCGAAATCACAACCGCCCGATGGCGCAATATTCGCCATTTTAAATCTTCCGAGCATCGCACCCATAAAATAACTTGATGCACGGGTAGATTTAGTCATCGAATACGGCACAGTGAAAGATGTGATGCCGGTAGTGTCGATTTCGACGGTGGATTGATTGATATATCGAACATTCGCGCCGAGCTGATAAAGCACGCGAATCATTGTGGAAACATCTGAAATGTTCGGGAGATTTTCAATTCTGCAAACGCCGTCGGCAAGGACTGTGCCTGCGAGAATAGCGACTGCGGCATTTTTCGCACCGCTGATAGTCACTTCGCCATTCAAGGGCTTTCCGCCGCAAATAACGAACTTGTCCAAAAAATTCACTCTCCAATAAAATGATTATAAAAAACTGCAATTTTACATTCTAACAAATCTATTATATCATATCTTTTCTCAAATTTCCACTATGTAAAGCGAATTTTTTTAAAAATAAACTGAAAAGTTTTGAAAAATAAGGGTTGCATTTTTGTGCAACCCTTAAAAAAGTTATTTCTTCTTTTTCTTTGACTTATTCTTGCCGATGTTGTGCTTATCTTTAAAATCAAGCCACTTAACATAAAGCGGGCCTGCGATGCAGATTGATGAGAACGAACCTGCAACAGTACCGACTGCCATCGGGATAGCGAAACTTAAAATCGAATTAAGACCTGCAACAGCCGCAACGATTGCGATTGACATAATTGCGATGAATGTTGAGATTGATGTAATAAGTGAACGCTTAAATGATTGTGTGATTGAAAGATTGATAAGTTCTGTGTTTGTGATTGAACTTCCGTAAATCTTGCTGTTTTCACGGACACGGTCGTAAATGACGATTGTGTCGTTGAGTGAGTAACCGAGGATTGTAAGTACAACTGCGATGAAATTCAAGTCAAGCGGTATTCTTAAAATAACATCTGTGAAATAAACGATAGCCGCATCGTGAACGAGTGCTGCGAGTGCTGTGAGCGCCGCAACCACACCGCCGATGTTTCTAAAGCGGATACCTACATAGATGATAACGAGTACGCTCGCGAGAAGCAACGCGTATAAACTTTTCAAGAAGAACGAAGTACCGATTGTCGGTGCAACCGAAGTGACACCGGTCATTGTAAGAGTGTTGTCGGGGTAAACCTCCTGCAACGCAGTTGTGACAGCGGTTTGGGTTTCGGTGGAGATAGCCTCGTCACCTGTAACTGTCAGCACGATGTTTTTGATGCCTGTTGTGTAGTTTTCGCTGGTTGTTGCGGTTACATCAAGTTCAGCCTTTTCCTTGACTGTTTTGGCAACAGCGTCAGTGTCGATGTCACCGGTATAGCTGTATGTAATAGTTGAGCCGCCTTTGAAGGTGATGCTCAAATTCACACCGAAAATGATGTTCATTATAATACCGATAAGAATTACTGCCAGCGAAATTGAAATGAAAATTTTGAATTTTCCGACAAAGTCGAAAACCTTTTTGTCTTGTAATGTTTTACTTGCCATTTCTAACACCTCCGAACAGCCACGGCTTTTTGAGTGCTTTGAACGCTGCAATACCTCTGATCATAAATCTTGAACATACAACACCGATGATGAAGTTTGCAATCGCACCGATAAGCAAGGTATAACCGAATGAGTAAATTTCGCCTGTGATTGAAGAGTCGAACATAAATGTGAGCGGGCTCAAAATCTTTGCCCAGATTGAACTGGGTGAACCGAATACGCCCATAAGGATTACAGATACGATAATGACAGTTACGTTACCGTCGATAACTGCGGTGACACCTCTGTTGTAACCCGCACGAACGGCGCCTTCGATTGACTTGCCTGAACGCACTTCTTCTTTGATACGCTCGCCGATGATAACGTTACAGTCAACACCCATACCGATTGAGAGGATGATACCTGCGATACCCGGGATGGTGAGTGTGAAGCTTGATGCACTGCCGAAGAAACCTGAAACGCAAGCGAAGATAAATGAAACCTGACCGATAAGACAGATAACTGCAACTGCGCCCGGTGCTCTGTAAAGGAAAATCATCAAAATTGCGATGATTGCAAATGCGATAAGACCTGCAATGAGCATAACGGTGAGCGATTGCGAACCGAGTGTCGGAGTGACGATTGAAAGTTTGCTGTCGTCTGCCGAGATTTTAAACGGAAGTGAACCGCCGTTGATTTTATCTGCGAGGTCCTGCGCTGATTCTGCATCGAAATCGCCCGAAATGATGGCGTGGCCATCGGTGATTGCGGTGTTTACAGTCGGGCTTGAAATCATTTCATCGTCAAGCCAAATTGAAATAACTTCGCCTGTACCTGCGAGGGCGGAAGTCGCCTGAGCGAACTTGGCTTTGCCGGCATCTGTGAGTTCGAGCTGAACGACATATGCGTTATCCTGTACACCTGCGCTTGCAGATTTAACATCAGCCGAACCGCTTAAAATGACGTTTTTGTTGTCTGTACCTTGACAGAAGGTGAGCATAGCGGTCTCGCCGAGTTCCTCAACCTGTTCAACGGGATCAAAATCCGAAATACCGCTCTGCCACGGGAAACGCACGATTACCTGTTTGTTGACATTATCGCGGTCGATTTCCGCATCGGTAATGTTGTTTGCGGCAAGACGGTATTTGATGATCTGCTCTGCCTTTTCCATATCATCTTCGCTGATATCCTCAACATCGCCCTCAGGCATAAATACAGCCTCGACGCCGCCTTGGATATCAATTCCCCAACGGATGTCAGCAACGCCTTTTATGTATACCTGCTTCATATCGCCGTACCAGGTCGACAGACCGAAAATAGCGAAATAAGAGAACACAAGGACGATTGCCGCAACAATGAAGAATGATGATTTTCTTGATTTTTTCATTGTTTTTGTTCAATCCTTTCTTGACTCGGTAAGAGCCACGTCTGAACATCCAAAGATATTCAATATAACATACTAATTATATATTAAAATTCGCCAAAAGTCAATCAAAAAGTAACAATTTTAATGTAAAGAATTGTGCAAAAATTTTAACGCGGTGAATTGTGACGGCAAAAATAAAAACCGACTGAAAAGTTGATTTAAATCAGTCGGTTTTGTGATTAGTCTATTTCAAGTCCGCAACCCAGCGGTTCGCAGAAGAATACATCGTCGTATACGCTTTTGAGTTTGCTTTCTGCATCGTGAGCGTCATCTAAATCGGTGAAAAATCCAAAGACACTCGGACCGCTTCCTGACACGCAAACATTCTGTGCACCGCAATCAGTCATAATCTCGCGGATGTTTTCATATTCCCAAAGTCTGTTGAAAACATTGTACATATGTCTGCCCGCCTCAGACTTGTCGCCTTCGCAAATTGCATCCACAAGACTCTGTGTGCGTGGACGGATAATATCAATTTCGGGGATGCTGTCGAAACGGTCGTACATCTCGCCTGTTGACTTCTTTTCGCCCGCTTTAACTATCACGAATGCGCAGTCTGTGAGTGTCGGCAACGGGGAAAGTATCGAGCCGATACCTTCGGCGAGTTGCGTTCCGCCGACTAAGCAAAACGGTACATCTGCGCCGAGTGTGATTGCCAACTCGTCCATATCTTCGTCGTCAAACGGCAAATTATACAGTTCGTTGAGCGCTGTAAGTACCGCCGCCGCATCTGCACTGCCGCCGCCAAGTCCAGCGGCTGTGGGTATTCTCTTTTTGAGTTTGATGATGGCACCGCCGTCAATTTCAGCCTTTTCAAAGAAAAGTTCAGCCGCGCGGTACGCTAAATTGCGGTTGTCTGTCGGCAAATCATCATCCGAGCAGATAAGTTCGATTCCGCTGTCTGTTTTTGTAACTGTCAGCGTGTCGGAAATGTCAATCGACTGCATTACCATCTCGACTGTGTGATACCCATCAGGGCGTTTGCCTGTGATGTCGAGTGAAAGATTTATTTTCGCGTGTGCCTGTATCGTGACCGATTCAGCCATTATTAAATTCCGTCCTTTCAATAGCGATTATTTCAAACCGTCAATAAATTCTTTGATTCGTTCCATAGCCTTTTTCAAGTTTTTGAGGGAATTGCAGTAGGAAACTCGAATAAACCCTTCACCGCACTCGCCGAACGCAGTGCCCGGCACGGTCGCAACCCTCTTTTCAAGCAGTAACCGCTCGCAAAATTCTTCAGATGAAAGCCCTGTGCTTTTAATGCAGGGGAATGCGTAAAACGCACCTTCCGGCTCAAAGCAACTAAGACCTAATTTGCGAAACTCGTTTACAATGAAATTTCGGCGAATGTCATATTCAAACCGCATATCGCTGATGTCGCTTTCGCCGTTTAAAATCGCTTCGATCGCCGCATACTGCGAGGTTGTCGGCGCACTCATAATCGCAAACTGATGGATTTTCGTCATCTGCTTGATGATTGCAGGATGTCCGCAGGCAAATCCCATTCGCCAGCCGGTCATTGAATATGTTTTTGAAAAACCGCTGGCAATGACAGTGCGTTCAAACATACCGTCAATCTCCGCAATCGACACATGACGCTCGTTGCCGTAGGTAAGTTCTGCGTAGATTTCATCGGAGAGTACCATTATATCGGTATCACGCAAAACTTCAGCGATTTCCTCTAAATGTTCACGGCGCATAACCGCACCTGTCGGGTTGTTCGGATAGGGCAAAATCAGCATTTTTGTCTTATCGGTGATAGCGGATCTTAGTTCATCTGCTGTAAGACGGAAACTGTTTTCGTTTTTGGTTTCAATGATAACAGGAACACCGCCTGCGAGCTTTACAATAGGTGAATAGCAAACAAAGCTCGGCTCGACGACAAGCACTTCGTCCCCGGGAGAAATGAGAGCACGGATACATCCGTCGATTGCTTCACTTCCGCCGACTGTGATTAAAATCTGGTTGTCTGCACAGTAGTTTAAGTCGTATTTGTCTTGCATAAACTTTGATACCGCGCGGCGCAGTTCAATCATACCGTGGTTGGAGGTGTATCGGGTGTAGCCCTTTTCGAGCGACTTTATACCTGCTTCACGAATGTGCCACGGTGTCTTGAAATCGGGTTCGCCGACACCGAGCGTGATAACATCGTCCATCGTTGCGGCAATGTCGAAATATTTACGAATACCCGACGGCTTGAGTGCAACGACTTCGGGGTTAAGTTGTTTTTCAATGTCGATCACAGTAAGAACATCCCCCTGTCGTCAGCGTGTTTGTTTTCGAGGACTGTGCCGACTTCTTTGTATTTACGAAGTACGAAATGAGTTGCGGTGGAAACTACGCCGTCCATCGTCGCCAGGCGCTTTGCAACAAACATTGAAACCTCTTTGAAAGTGTGACCTTTAACGGTAACGCACAAATCATATCCGCCCGACATCAAATATACACTCTCGACTTCAGGGCAGTTTGTGATGCTTTCCGCAATTTCTTCAAATCCGAGCGCCTTTTTGGGTGTGACTTTCAGTTCGATAAGTGCAGTCACAGTTTCACCGTCAGTCTTGTCCCAGTCGATAATTGCAGGGTACCCGCAGATGATGTTTTCATTTTCCAACTTTTCAATAGTAGCATCCACTTGCTTTTCTGTGATGCCGAGCATACTCGAAAGGTCTGCTGAACTGTAACGCGCATTTTCAGATAAAATTTTAATGATTTTTCTCTCAATATCAGTCATTGTGAATTACTCCCAATTTAAATTTTTATCATAGTGGGTTGTCTGTTTTCGTAATACGCAAGGTACTTTATGCCTGCTTTTGATGCTTTAGCGACTGCTTTATTAAATCCTTGAGCAAGACTTTCGGCTTTGTGCGAGTCTGAACCGACGGTGACAAATTCCCCGCCGAATGAACAGTAGCGGTCGATTATGTTTTGTGTCGGTAAAGTGTCGCAAAACGGCGCAAAAAGTCCGGAGGTGTTGATTTCGAGTGCCTTGCCGTTTTCAACGAGTAATTTTAAAATTGCATCAATTTGGTCTTCACAGCATTTTAAACTATACGGTACATTTTTCAGACGCATATATCTTGTGGGGTAATCAAGGTGTGCGAGTGAATCGAACAACAAAAGTTTACTCTGTTCATATAACTTTTCAAAATAGTCTATAAGCATTTTTGAGGTATCCGCACCTGTGTAATCTAAAAAGTAGTAGTCTATAGGACCGTCGTCATAGAAAATATGGTGAAGCGAGCCGAGTACAAAATCAAAATTGTGGCGGGATAAAAACTCTTTTGAGTATTCGGGATTGTAAATTGCACCGCCCAGTTCAATGCCGACAAGCGTTTTATTTTCGCTGTTTGTATTGCGAAACCTGAAAGTGTTTTCGATTTTCGGTTCGATATTTTTATAGTCGTCTTCATCTTTTTCGGGGACTTCAAAATGGTCGGTAATGCAAAGAACGCCGATATTTTTCGCCTTTGCGCTCTCTACCATTTCAGCGGGACTGTCAAATCCATCAGGCGACGCATTGCTGTGAGTGTGTACATCGGTTATAATCAAAACAAATCGCCCCTTTTAACATATATTTATAACATTATAACATACACTTGCCCCAAAATCAATGTTTTTTACTGAATATAGCATAATTTTTGAGATAAAAAAATAGATTTTACTGAAAGACGGTGGAATTTATGAAATGGCACACTTTAAGTGCGAAACAAGCACTTTCAAAATTATCAGTAACTGAAGACTACGGGTTATCGTCACAGCAAGCGGAATGCAGACTACAGTCGTTTGGTGAGAACAAACTTGCCACAAGTAAGAAAAAGTCAATTTTCAGCAGGTTTTTGGCTCAGTTAAACGACTTTATGATAATAGTTTTACTGCTTTGTGCGGGAGTGTCGCTTGCGGTGTCGTTTTTGTCGGGGGAGCCTGATTTCACCGATCCTGTTGTAATACTTTTGATAGTGCTGATAAACGCAGGAGTCGGCGTCGTCCAGGAAAGCCGTGCGCAAAATGCAATCGACAAACTGCGTGAAACATCACATATGACAGTTAGCGTTGTGCGTGAGGGGAAAGCGGTTGAAATATCACCCGAACTGCTTGTGCCCGGCGATATAATCAAACTCAAAGCGGGTGATATTGTCCCTGCAGATGCAAGGCTGATATCGTCAGTCGGGCTGTGTGCGGAAGAGGCGGCACTCACAGGCGAGAGTGAGGCGGTGATGAAAGATGCGGACTTTTTGGCAGGGGAGAAGTGCGATGTCTGTGACCGAAAAAATATGGTGTTTTCGTCGTCTGCGGTGGTTGCAGGCAGCGGTGTCGCGGTTGTATGCGAAACGGGAATGAAAACTCAAATCGGCGAAGTTGCATCACTCCTGCTCACACAGGAAAATGACGATACGCCCTTGCAAAAACGGCTTGCGAATATGGGGAAAGTGTTGGGGATTGCGGCACTTGCTATCTGCGCTGTGATTTTTGTGTTAGGCGTGCTAAGGCGGGTGTCTGTGCTTGATACATTTATGCTGTCAGTGTCGCTGGCAGTCGCGGCAATCCCCGAAGGACTGCCTGCAATCGTCACTGCATCTCTTGCACTCGGTGTTCGTGCGCTTGCGCGTGAAAATGCGATAATACGGCGGTTGCCTGCGGTTGAAACGCTTGGAAGCGCAACCGTTATCTGTTCGGATAAGACAGGCACACTCACTCAAAATAAAATGACGGTTGAGAAAATCTACGGAAATCAATCGGAAATACTTACACTCGGCGTTTTGTGTTCAAATGCGAAGGCAGAGCGTGAAAACGGGGTGATGACCGCCTCGGGCGATCCGACTGAAATTGCGATTGTGGTTAAAGCACTCGAACAGGGGATTATCAAACCAACGCTCGATCGTGAGTTTGTACGGGTGAAGGAACTGCCGTTCGATTCAAACCGCAAACTGATGACGACTGTGCACAAAACGGACAAAGGTTTTCGAGTTATCACAAAAGGCGCGTTTGACATTTTAGCGGAAAAGTGTGATATGTCGATTGAGCGGCGCCGTGAGATGATGTACGAGTGCGATAAAATGGCAGGCGATGCGTTGCGAGTGCTTGCGGTGGCTTATAAAGATGTCAGAACGATTCCGCCCGAAAATTCGCTTGAGTGCGGACTGAATTTAGTCGGGCTTATCGGCATTATTGATCCTGCCCGCCCTGAAGCTCCCGATGCGGTTAAAGAATGTCAGCGAGCGGGTGTGCGTGCTGTGATGATAACGGGGGATGCGCCTCGCACTGCGTGTGCTATTGCGAGTAAAATCGGAATTGCAAGTGACCGGGCGATAACGGGTATTGAGATTGACGAGATGACCGATCGTAAACTGCAAAAGGCAGTCAAGACCTGCTCGGTATTCGCCCGAGTTACCCCGAAACATAAAGTTCGGATTGTGCGTGCGTTTAAATCTAACGGCGAAGTCGTTGCGATGACAGGGGACGGTATCAATGATGCACCCGCTTTGAAGAGTGCGGATATTGGGTGCGCAATGGGCAAAAACGGCACGGATGTTGCCAAGTCTGCATCTGATATGATTTTGCTCGACGATAATTTTGCAACGATTGTAAAAGCGGTGCGCCACGGCCGTGCAATCTACGATAACATCAAAAAATCGGTGCGTTTTCTGCTGTCGTGCAATATCGGTGAAATTTTAGCGGTGCTGTTGTCATCCCTCCTCTCACTGCCGTCGCCGTTGCTTGCGATCCAACTTTTGTGGGTGAATTTGATTACCGATTCACTGCCTGCCATTGCGCTGGGGTTTGAGCCGATTGACCGTGACATTATGAAACGCAAACCGATAAAATCAAAAGCAGGGATGTTCAGTCGGAATGATTGCGCTGATTTGTTTTTAGAGGGATGTCTGATTGGTGCGCTGACTTTGCTTTCGTTTATAATCGGGCGGTCGTTTTTCGATATTACGGGCGAACCGCTGACTGCTCGGACGATGGCGTTTTGCGTGCTTTCGATCTCGCAGCTTATTCACGCATTTAATGTAAGAAACGAAAAGTCGATTTTCAAAATCGGTGTGTTTTCAAATCGCAAGATGTGCCTTGCGTTCCCGATTTGCTTGTGTTTGCAAGTGGCGACTGTCGTGTTTCCGCCGCTGCGTACAGTATTTCGTACCGTCCCGCTCGGATTTTTAGAATGGCTGATAATTACAGCGTTGTCGCTCACCCCGTTGGTTGTGTGCGAGACTTTGAAGAGATTATCAAAGTAGGATTTAGCGGTTATGCGTCAAAATTTAGTTCATCTTTCACAATACAAAAGTATCATTTCTCTTATAAAAGGAAAAAGGAGACAACTTCTTTACGAAGTGTCTCCTTTCAGCCGTTCTTTTGGTGTTTATTTTGTTAGCCGAGGTAAATCGACAATACATTTGCAACAATGATAAGTACGATGAACGCAACAGCAACGAGTTTTGTCCAGCGAGCAAGTACAGCATCAACAGCTCTTGCTTTACCGCGTGACAAGAAAGTATCTGCACCGCCTGAAATAGCACCTGAGATACCCTTTGATCTGCCTTCCTGAAGAAGAATGACAGCAATAATTACGATTGCGAAAAGAAGGATGATTGAACCTAAAACATAATCATACCAAAGCATTTTATATACCTCCAAAATAATTCAATAGATAAGTAAATACATTTTATCACAAAAATTCCCGAAAATCAAGTGTTTTTTCACAATTTTTATGATTTGATTGGGAAAGTATATTAAAAATGTAAATAATGTATTCGTTTTCGGGCAAAAATACCGAAAAGGAGTTGTTTTTATGGATAAAAAAGAGTACCAAAAGATGACGGGTAAAGCGTCGAACAAATCAAAAGTCATCCCCGATTGCCTTAATGCGTTTTGGGTAGGCGGCGGTATCTGCGTTATCGGGCAAGCCTTAATTGATTTATACAGCCATTTCGGTCTTGATGTTAAATCGGCATCAATGTGTGCGTCGATGTCACTTGTATTTTTGTCGATTTTATTCACAGGGCTGACATTATATCAGAAACTCGCGAACATCGGCGGTGCCGGAACTTTAGTGCCGATTACCGGTTTTGCGAATGCGATGTCCTCCCCCGCAATCGAGTTTAAGACCGAAGGCTTCATCCTCGGTGTCGGTGCCAATATATTTAAAATCGCAGGACCTGTGATCGTGTACGGTGTGTCAGCGTCCGTGGTGTATGGCGTGGTTTTGTGGATTTGTCGGATTATATCGGGCGGATGATATCGCCCGTTCTATTTCAAAATATCATATAAAAAACGCCCCTGTGCTTTGATTGCACAGGGGTTGGATTGATTAGTTAAGTTTTGCTTTGAGAGTGTCAAGACAATCACGAAGTTCAGTCGGGAGTTTATCGCCGAATGTGGTGTTGTAGAAGTCTTCGATGTCAGCAGCCTCTGCTGTCCATACATCTTTATCCACATTGAGAAGTTCTGCGATTGTATCGGTAGTAACATCATTAAGACCTTCGATGTCGATGTCTTCAACATTCGGAACATAACCGATAGCGGTGTCTTTAGCGTCAACCTTGCCTTCGCAACGGTCGATAATCCATTCGAGGACACGCATATTGTCACCGAAGCCCGGCCAAATGAAGTTGCCTTCGTCGTCGAGTCTGAACCAGTTGACATTGAAGATCTTCGGAGCTTTATCGCCGAGTTTCTTGCCCATATCAAGCCAATGCTGGAAGTATTCGCCCATATGATAACCGCAGAACGGACGCATAGCCATCGGATCGTGACGGACAACGCCGACTTTACCTGTTGCAGCGGCTGTGGTTTCAGATGCCATAATTGAGCCTACGAATACACCGTGTTCCCAATCTCTTGACTGGTAAACCAGCGGAGCAGCCTTTGCACGACGGCCGCCGAATACGATTGCAGAAATCGGAACGCCTTTGCCTGAATTAAATTCATCGCTGATGCACGGGCAGTTTTCAGCAGGTGCTGTGAAACGGCTGTTCGGATGTGCGCCTGATGTGCCGACTTTGTCAGCTTTGTCGTATTTAGTGTAATCCCACTTTTCACCACGCCAGTTGAGTGCATTGGTAGGCGGAGTATCATTAAGACCTTCCCACCAAACAGTGTTGTCATCAAGATTATGAGCAACATTTGTGAAGATGGTATTCTTCATTGTTGCAGCGAGTGCATTGGGGTTGGATTTAGCGTTTGTACCGGGAGCAACGCCGAAGAAACCGTTTTCGGGGTTGACTGCCCAAAGTCTGCCGTCTTCACCAATTCTCATCCAGGAAATATCGTCACCTACGCACCATACTTTGTAGCCTTGTTTACGATATTTTTCGGGCGGAATAAGCATTGCAAGGTTGGTCTTACCGCAAGCTGACGGGAATGCAGCACAGATGTATTTAACTTCGCCCTTCGGATTTTCAAGGCCGAGGATAAGCATATGTTCAGCCATCCAGCCTTCATTTTTACCGAGGAATGATGCAATACGAAGCGCAAAGCACTTTTTACCGAGAAGTACGTTTCCGCCGTAACCTGAGTTGACAGAAATAATAGCGTTGTCTTCGGGGAAGTGGCAGATATATCTCTTTTCAGCGTCGATGTCGCATTTGCAGTGCAGACCTTTAATCCAGTCTTCACTATCGCCCAGTGCGTCTAATACATCCTTGCCGACTCTTGTCATAATGATCATATTCATTACAACATAGATAGAGTCAGTAAGTTCGATACCGATTTTTGAAAATTCAGAGCCGACAGGTCCCATCGAATAGGGGATAACATACATTGTTCTGCCTGCGTATGAACCTTTAGCGATGCCGTAAAGCATATCGTATGCTTCTTTCGGATCCATCCAGTTGTTTGTCGGGCCTGCTGCCTCTTTTGTTTTAGCACAGATGAATGTTCTGTCTTCAACACGAGCGACATCGTTTACTGCGGTGCGGTGTAAATAGCAACCCGGAAGTTTATCTTGATTTAATTTAACGAGTTCGCCTGATGCAAGAGCCTGCTCGCGAAGGCGTTCATTTAACTCCTCGCTACCGTCGATAAGTACGACATCATCGGGATTAACAAGAGCTTTCATCTCTTCAATCCACGCATTGACTGACTTGTTGTTAGTAATACTCATTTTAATACTCCTTCTTTCAGAAAAAGATAGCGTTAAAATGGAAACAACTACCAAATTGTCCCCATATTAAACATTGAATTTATTATATATTATAATTTTCTAAAATTCAAGTGATTTAATAAAAATTTAATACGATTTGTCAAAAGTTTCACATTTTACTGTTTTCCGTGATAAAAATTGTGCAAATTACAAGCGGTAGCGTTATCAGTAACAGTTATACGCCTTGCTACATATTATATAGTGACCTCTGAGTGAGGTGAATTTACAAAGGAAGTGAGTATATGTACGACTGCGAAAACAGACTTAGTTGTGTCGGCATCGTTTTAGGTGTGCTTGCGGCAGCGTTCTTCTTTGTAGTCGGGCTGATTGTCGGCGCGTTCACAGCGGGAATTGTAATATTTAATATTATTGCATTCTTGATTTTGGCGGGACTGTTACTGCTGGCGATAATCCTGATCCTGATTTTCAGACGATGCACTTGCAGACGATGTGACAGGTAGTAAAAAACACTCTATAATAAGACAATCTCTATGTAAAATACGGTGCAACGCCAATAGGGGTTGCACCGTTTCCTTGCAATATTAAACTATATTAAAAATTTGTTTTGCGGTGGCGGTTGTGACATCGCAGACGGTATCTACGCTCTCGCCCTTGATTTGCGCAATGCGTTCGGCTATATAATGTATATAGTCTGAACGGTTGACAGTACCGCGCACAGGTTCGGGTGCCATATAGGGTGCATCGGTTTCGAGTACGATTTTATCGAGCGGGATTTCATCTACAACTTTCACAAGTTTTGCCGCATTTTTGAAGGTTACCACTCCGCCGACACCGATGTACATACCCAAGTTTACGATCTCTTTTGCCATCTCGACGCTTCCCGAAAAGCAATGCACAACGCCTTTGGGACGATACTTTTTGAGCACTTGCATTGTATCTGCGTGCGCATCACGGTCGTGGAATGTGATAGGCTTGTTGCAGTCGTTTGCGAGGGTGAGGAGTTGGTTTATCCAATCCAACTGCATATCGCGCGGGGTGTCGTCGTAATAATAATCAAGACCGATTTCACCCACGCAGACCGCTTTTTTGTGGGATAGCATTTTCTCAAGGCGTTCACGGTCAAAATTATCGCAATTTATAACTTCGTGGGGGTAGATGCCGACAGCGGCGTACATTATATCGTACTGCTCGGCAAGTTTTAATGCAAATTCACTGCTTTTGTAGTCGGTGCCGCAAGTGATAATTGCGCAAACTTCGTTTCTTTTCATATTTTCGACGGTTTTCGGTAAATTTTCAAGCAACCGTTCATCGTCGTAATGTGCGTGTGTATCGAAAATCATATATATCCACCTTTCGTTGTGAATATTATACCCTCGCGGGTTGGTTTTGTCAACCATCGGTGGAGAACAGTGGCGATTACTTTAGCCACATCTGTCGCCAATGGATTTAAATCCTCTTCATTTGCTCATAACATAAGTTTGCACACAACCGATGGTGGAGTACAGTCGCCGCCGCCCCCACCCCCCCTTTAGGGGCGGCGGGCCTTTCGCTGACGCGAAAGTGGTGGTTACTTTAATCTAATCTTGCTTAAAAATAAAATAAACAACTCACAATCAAAAAAACTTCAATAACATCAAACCAAAGACTTAACTAAAATTTGTACAAGCCAAAAGCTACAACAAGTACAAGCCCCAACGCGAGGCCGAAAAAATTTGTACAAGCCAAAAGGTACAACAACATCAATCCCCAACGCGAGGTCGAAGAC
>JAXJSX010000031.1:0-3036 GCA_036309925.1 Acutalibacteraceae bacterium
CTGATAATGTTATATACAATGTCGAGCGTGTACCACGGGGTGCGTCACGAAGGCGCAAAAAAAGTATTGCAAATTCTCGACCATTGCACAATCTACTTTTTAATTGCGGGAACATACACCCCGATTTTACTGTGTGCGGTACGCAGAGTTGATCCTCTTGCGGCGTGGGGACTGTTTGCGCTCGTATGGGGATGTGCGGCACTCGCAACTGTGTTCACTGCCATCGACTTAAAGAAATATTCGGTGTTTTCAATGATTTGCTACATTGGTATGGGTTGGTGCATCGTGTTTGCAGTTGACCCGATGCTCAAATCCGCCGAACTTACAGGCATAATCTGGTTATTACTCACAGGTGGAATATCGTATACTGTCGGCGCAATCCTCTACGGCATTGGCAAAAAGCACAGATATATGCATTCTGTTTTCCATCTGTTCGTGGTACTCGGCAGTCTGCTTCATTTCTTCTTTATCCTTTTTTATATACTGTAAACGATTTACAACTGGGACGCTTTTGTGATAAGAGTGTCCCCGTTTTGCTTTAAAAAAATGAATCTCAATAAATAAAAGGGTTGAAAAAACGCGAAATATAGTATATAATAATTAGTAACAGTTTAATTCATAAAGGAATGAGTAAATATGGCTGACAACAAAAAAATGGTTGCCGAAATTACATCTATGAATGAAGATTTCGCAAAATGGTATACTGATATTGTAAAGAAAGCGGAGCTTATCGAATACACAAGCGTTAAGGGATGTATGGTCATCCGTCCGTACGGCTACGCTATTTGGGAAAATATGCAGAAAATCCTTGACGGTATGTTCAAAGAAACAGGCCACGAAAATGTGTGTATGCCGATGTTCATCCCCGAAAGTCTGCTTCAAAAAGAAAAAGACCACGTTGAAGGTTTTGCTCCCGAAGTTGCTTGGGTAACTCACGGCGGAAACGAAAAATTAGAAGAACGCCTTTGCGTTCGTCCGACATCAGAAACACTTTTCTGCGAGCATTACGCAAATGTAATCCAATCACACCGTGACTTGCCGAAGTTATATAACCAGTGGGTCAGCGTTGTCAGATGGGAAAAGACTACCCGTCCGTTTCTGCGTTCAAGAGAGTTTTTGTGGCAGGAAGGTCACACTGCTCACGCAACTGCCGAGGAAGCAATCGTTGAAACAGAGAAAATGCTCAATGTTTATGCAGACTTTTGCCGTGATGCACTCGCAATGCCCGTTTTAAAAGGTAAAAAGACTGAGTCTGACAAGTTTGCAGGCGCAGAAGCAACATACGCAATCGAGGCTCTTATGCACGACGGCAAAGCACTTCAAGCAGGTACATCACACTATTTCGGCGACGGTTTTGCAAAGGCATTCGGTATTCAATATTCCGATAAAAACAACCAGCGTTCATATGTACATCAGACTTCTTGGGGCGTTACAACCCGTCTTATCGGTGCAATCATTATGACACACGGTGACGACAACGGTTTGGTTCTCCCGCCCGCAGTTGCGCCTATCCAGGCGGTCATTTTACCGATTGCACAGCACAAACCCGGCGTGCTCGATAAGGCTTATGAACTTCGTGACATTTTAAAGGATAAAATCCGTGTTAAAGTTGACGATTCCGACAATTCTGCAGGCTGGAAATTTGCAGAATACGAAATGAAAGGCGTTCCTGTTCGTATTGAAATGGGCCCGCGTGACATTGAAAACGGCGAATGTGTAATCGTATCGCGTGATGATCGCAGAAAGCAGACTGTCAAGCTCGAAAATGTTGTTGAAGCTGTTGAAAACGAACTCAAAGCCGTTCACGACAGATTATATCAAAAGGCGCTCGAAAATCGTGAAAAACATACCTACCGTTGTGTGTCGATTGACGAAATCAAGGAGGCTCTTAATGAAAAGGGCGACGGATTTGTATACGCAATGTGGTGCGGTGAAGAGGAATGTGAGGATAATGTCAAAGAACAGACAGGTATCGGTTCGAGATGTATTCCGTTTGAGCAGGAAAATTTGAGTGATAAATGTGTATGTTGCGGAAAACCCGCAAAGCATATGGTTTGTTGGGGCAACGCATATTAAGCTTGTGTGTGAAAGGAAAGTTCGTTTAAAATGAATAAGTTTAAAGTGTTTTTAAATGTGATCTGTGTTTTGGTAGCGGCGGTATCTACACTCACGGTGATTTCACTTGCAGAGCCTGACACTACCGATAACGCTGATGAAGTCGCAACAACTAAAGTCACAACCGAAGCCCCGTCGTATGTAGAAACAACTACCGCACCTGAGGAGGAGAAAAGCACCACCAAGGCGGACGATGAGGACGAAACTACCAAGAAATCTACAACGACTACCACTGAAAAAACTACTACCACAAAAAAGACTACGACTGAGTCCGACGAGGACGAAGAAGAAACCACTAAAAAAACCAAAAAGACCGCCGAATATGATTACGTTGAAGACGAGGGCGGTACAAAGGTAACGCGCAGCAGTCCCAAAACCACTAAAACCACTACTACGAAAAAGGCCGAAAAGAATATTACCGACTACGGTAAACGCTATCGTTGGCTGAAATGGACTTGCTATTTCCTCACCGCAGGTAGCATTATCGCGTTGATTGCAATCAATGTCAACTACGCAAAGCAAAATTCACCCAGTAAAGTCGATAGCAAAAAACGCAACTCAAATCATAGAGATAACATCAGAAGAAGATAATTTTTCAAACGCGTAATTTACACTGATTAAAATTGTAGCTTAGCCTTCGGCCTCGCGTTGGGGTTTGTGCTTATTGAACCTTTTGGTTTGTGCAAATTTTTTCGCGCTCGCATTGAAGTCTGTACTTATTGAACCTTTTGGCTTGTGCAAATTTTAGTTAAGTCTTTGGATTTGATGTTAATGAACCTTTTGGTTTGTGCGTTGTTTATATTATTTTTAAACAAGCAATAATGTTGCGATGTGGCTAAAGTAATCCCCTTGAACCCCACAAACTTCAATGGGTCTTGGGCGGTAGATGCTTTCTGAATGGCAGAGGGCACTTCCCAAGTC
>JAXJSX010000032.1:0-6822 GCA_036309925.1 Acutalibacteraceae bacterium
ACTTTAAAATGAATATCAACATCACAAAACCGCATACTGTACACACGGTCATCGCTCTGATACGACGGGCGGGGATCGTCTGCGATACAGTCAATAGCGGTTTTTTGTTTATCTTCGGGCAAAATGTTCAGCAGATTATTCTCGTCAACCACTTTCAAACGGTGATTTTTATGGTCGTCTGCATAACCGCCGGTAGCATCAGGTTTGCTGTCTGCGAACGGCAAATACGGTTTTATGTCGTAAATCGGAGTCATATCGAGTAAATCCACACCCGACACGATTAAACCGTTACCCTCGATTTTCTCAAGTTTCACGCACGACAGTCCGAGCGAGTTCGGGCGGTAGGGTGAACGGCTTGCGAAAACGCCGATTTTTTTGTTACCGCCCAGCCTTGGCGGTCTGACAGTCGGTGACCACTCGGATTGCACCGCCTTTGAAAAGCCGAAGATCAGCCACAAATGCGAGAAACTTTCAATTTCTCTTATTGCATCGGGGTTGCGGTATTCCTTGCAAAACACGATTCTGCCACACAGCGACGGCACTCGTCCGCTTTGTCGCGGAATACCGAATTTATCCTTAAAATCGGTGCGAATATGCGCGATTGGAGTGATTTCCATTATCTGCACCTCGTTTTACTGTACTATTTGTATTTTTTCAACGCCGTAATATTTGAAACATTCTATCGCCTGCTCGTTTATGACTTCCCCGCAAACTGCAATAGGAATTGCAGGCGGGCAGGAAATCGCACTCATTGCAAGCGTTTTTGAAACCGAATCTTTAACATCCACTTCAACCGACGGGGCCAGCATCGCTTCTCTGACTGACATCTTACTTTCCGCTCTTGCAACTGACGGCGGTTGTATTTTTATCGGAGTGCGTTTTGCAATGGAAGTGAGTGTGCCGAATATACGTTTTAAGTCGAAATCTTCAAATTCGGGGGTGAGCATCAGTACCACAAAATCGGGATCATAAAACTCGCATACAATTCCGCTTTCTTTTAAAATACCCGCAAAATCCATTCCTGTATAGCCGAAAGGCTTTGTGCTGATTGTGATTTTGAGCGGCTCGCTTCCTATTAAAATATACCCAAAATCCTGCAACTTGGATTTAATATCGTTCACTTTCCGCTCGAAAACGGCAAGTTTTTCAATATATCCGCCCGATAGGTATTCATTTGCAAGGTCGAGCGACTGCAAAATAAGATATGACGGACTTGTAGATGCAAAAAGCGACATCGCACGATTTGCATTTTCCGCAAGAAAGTCGGGTGCTGTGTGACTGATATGCAAATATCCACCTCCTGTCAGCACAGGCAGGGTTTTATGCGCAGAGTCGCAACATACATCCGCACCCAGCGTTATCGGATGACGGTCATTTTGCAAAAATTTCAGATACGCACCGTGAGCGTTATCGACAAGCAACAAGACATTGTTTCGATGACAAATTTCTGCCAGCGATTTTATATCTGCGATGTTTCCGAGATAGTCGGGGCTTGTTATAAAAACGGCAGTCGGATGGCTATGCTTGATGCTGTTTTCAAGCATAGCCGCAGTAATTTTACAACTGACAAGACCGCAGTTTTCAGGATAGATCCACTCAATATCAATATCGAGAAGTGCCGCAGCACTCAAAAAAGTACTATGCGCATTTCTGCCTGCTAACACTTTCGCACGAGTGTTACTGCGCTTTGCGTGAAGTGACACAAGTTCCATCATCGCACGGATTGAAAGTGACGAGCCTTCAGCGGAATATACCGTCTTTTTAGTGCCGAAAAGTTCAGACGCATTTTGCTCGCTCTTTAAAATTATGCCTTTCGGGTTATAAAGCACATCTGCGCCGTCAATTTCGGTGATGTCAAGATGTTCTACACCTAAAAGACCTTTGCCTTTATGCCCGGGCATATGCAAGCGACAACTTGCGCTATTGCAATAAGACTTTACAAAGTCACAAATCGGAGTGTTCATTATTCGTCGAGTGCCTTTGCAACTTCAAGCATAATTGCACATTCCATACGCTTTTTAAACAGTTCGCAGCCATCTTTATAAATGCCTCGCACCGAGCCTGTTGCGTGGTATGCGTTTGCGGCGCAACCGCCCGAACAGTAAAGTTTCGCCCAGCAGTCTTTACAGTCTTCTCTTGAATATACATTAGTAGATGCAAATTCATTTTGCACATCTGTGTTGGTGACACCGTCAAAAATATTACCGAGTTTGAATTTTTCATCACCGACAAATTGGTGGCAGGGATATAAGTCGCCCCACGGGGTGACTGCCATATATTCAGTACCCGAACCGCATCCCGAAATGCGTTTGTAGATGCACGGACCTGCTTTTAAGTCAATCATATAATGGTAGAAGGTGAACGGATCGCCTTTACGATGGCGTTCTAACATCATTTGAGCAAGTTTTTCGTATTGTTCGAGCACTATAGGTAAATCTTCTTGTGTTAATGCTGACGGATCATTGGGTGCGCAAACGACAGGTTCCATACTGAGTTCTTTAAATCCTAAACTGAGCATCTGCTTGATGTCTTCCAAAAAGTCGGGGTTTGCGTGGGTGAATGTTCCTCGCATATAATAGTTTTTACCCTGCCTTTTCTCCACCAATTTTTGAAATTTGGGCACGATAGTATCGTAACTGCCCTTGCCGTTGTAGTCAACTCGATAACGGTCGTGGATTTCCCGTCTGCCGTCAAGGCTCAGGACTACATTGCTCATTTCACGGTTTGCAAAGTCGATTACATCATCATTTATAAGCATACCGTTTGTTGTGAGTGTGAAACGAAAGTTCTTTTTACACTCTTTCTCACGCGAGCGTGCATATGCCACAAGCTGCTTTACAACATCAAAGTTCATAAGCGGTTCACCGCCGAAAAAGTCAACTTCCAAGTTTGTTCTGCCTTTGGAATTTTCGATTAGAAAATCGAGTGCGCGTTTACCGACTTCATAACTCATAACCGCGCGGTCGCCGTGATATTTACCTTGACTTGCAAAGCAATATGAACAGTTCAGATTACAAATATGTGCAACGTGCAGGCAAAGTGCCTTGACAACGCCCGATGTCTTTTTCTTTAATGTGTCCGCCATCGGCTCAAAGGTATCGGGAGTGAACAGTTTGCCTTGATTTTTAAGTTCTTCAATATCGTCGAAACAGTCGGAAATATCCTCGTTTGTGACATCGTATTTATTTAAAATACAGTCGGTTATCTCTTCGCGGGTATTACTCTCATACATATTTATTATATCGTATGCGACTTCGTCTACTGCGTGGACAGAGCCTGAACAGATGTCGAGTACGATGTTGAGTCCGCCGAGTTTATAGCAATGTATCATTTTAAATCTCCTGGTTGTGTATTAAAAATGCCGCCTATACT
Organism: Acutalibacteraceae bacterium; assembly: GCA_036309925.1. Lineage (GTDB taxonomy): Bacteria > Bacillota > Clostridia > Oscillospirales > Acutalibacteraceae > RUG14109. The sequence continues at coordinate 3,373 of JAXJSX010000032.1, forward strand.
ACGGCGGCATTTGTTTGTGTGAAACTTATTTGTTTTTGTTTTCGCACTGCTGATTTGCGATACCGCAACTTGTTTTGCAAGCTGACTGGCAAGATGTCTGACATTCGCCGCAACCGCCCTTTTTAGCGCTTTCGCAGAGATTTTTTGTATCAAGAGTTTTGATGCGTTTCATAAAAATTGCCTCCATAAATTTAATTTAAGTGTATTATAACACAAAAAATTTGATAAGTCAATCTACCTAACGCAATTTTTTCAATTTTACAGTGGTGATTACTTTAGTTACATCGCAACCACTATATCTTGCATTAAAAAAGCACCGACGGTTCTTGAAAAACCATTGGTGCTTTCTGTTCAATAAATTATAAGTTTGTCATTTGTTACTTTGAAATGGTATCCTCAAGCTTCCTTATATGCTCTTCTAAATCTTTTATCTTCTTTTCGTGCATTGTTAGCACTTCGTTGATTGCGAAGATGAATATGGAAAAAACAAGCGCAGCACCGATTTCTATCAATATGGGGTCGCCGCTTTCAAAGAGTCTCCAACCGCCAAAAAATACAATTGCATAGATTGCCAAAAAGCACAGAAGAAAAACTCCAAGCCACCGTAATAACATTTTTGCTATACTTTTCATACTTACCCCTCCGATTTCTTATTCATTAAACTGATTTAGAGCCGGCATAGAATTTGTACAAATGCAGCCAAGGGCTAAGCCCAAACCCTTATTTCGATTTTATGGTTTTAAGAGAAGATATTAACATTCTACGAATTGCGTCGCAATCACTTCGCAATGCTTTATAATCTTCCTGTGTCATACAATTTGTTTCGCAGAGAAGTTCTAACCAATATTCAGTTTCGTAACATTCTTTTTGTGCTATTTCAAGTTTTGAAATAAAATCTTTCGTTCCTTGTGCATATTGCGCTTCGTGTAAATTAGCACCGATTGATGTTGCGGAACGGAGAAGTTGATTTATCAAAGCTGATTCTTTGTGATTTCCTTTCATTTCTCGGCATAGAAAAATAACAGTCTTTGCAAATTCTTTCGCCTTATCTCTTAAAATGCTGTCTGCCATTTTATCACCTCGTAAAACATTATACATAAAATGAATGGTGATTTCAAGTTTTATTCCGACTTCGTCGGAGTGGTATTATTACCTGAAGTAATAGTGTTATTGAAACCTTACGGTTTCAGTGTTATTTTATTCGCCTTTAAACTTGCGAAGCAAATACCACTCGGCGTAAGCCGAATATCACTGCGAAGCGATATAACTCGCCGTAAAGATTTGCGGCGAATAAAACTGCGAGACTTCCTTATGAGAAGTCTCGCAAAGGCAACCTTTTTTAATTTTTTATGCTTTGCCGACTGAACCGAAAAGTTCCATCTTTTCTTTAACAGTTGCTTTGATTGCTTCAAAACCGGGAGCGAGGAGCTTTCTCGGATCGAAGCCTTTGCCCTGAAGGTCTTTACCAGCTTCGATGTACTTTCTTGTAGCATCAGCGAAGCTCAACTGACATTCGGTATTTACATTGATTTTTGAAACGCCGAGTGAAATTGCTTTTTTGATCATATCAGCAGGGATACCTGTACCACCGTGGAGAACGAGCGGCATATCGCCTGTGAGCTGCTGGATAGCATCGAGTGCATCGAATGAAAGACCTGCCCAGTTTTCAGGATATTTACCGTGAATGTTACCGATACCTGCTGCGAGCATTGTAACGCCGAGGTCAGCGATCATTTTACATTCCTGCGGATCTGCAACTTCGCCTGCACCTACAACGCCGTCTTCTTCGCCGCCGATAGAACCGACTTCTGCTTCAAGAGAAAGACCGAGTTTGTTTGTAGTTTCAACGAGTTCCTTTGTCTTTGCAATGTTTTCTTCGATTGAATAGTGTGAACCGTCAAACATTACAGATGAAAAACCTGCTTCGATGCAAGCCTTTGCGCCTTCGTAGCTACCGTGGTCAAGGTGAAGAGCAACCGGAACGGTGATATTGAGTTCTTCTAACATACCGTTAACCATACCGACAACGGTTTTGTAACCGCACATATATTTACCTGCGCCTTCGGATACACCGAGGATAACAGGTGAATTTAATTCCTGTGCAGTAAGAAGAATGGCTTTTGTCCATTCAAGGTTGTTAATGTTGAACTGACCGACAGCGTAGTGACCTGCCTTTGCTTTTGTGAGCATTTCTTTTGCATTTACTAATGGCATAAAAAACACAACTCCTATATTTTAATTTACAATGTTTATTATACTTCATCTTTTAGAAAAAATAAAGTCTTTTTTCAAATATTTTTTAATTTTTGTGGGAATTATTAAATTTTACGGTATTCATTGTGAAAATTTTGACAATAACACCGTCCCTGATATGTATCTCTGCTTGCCATTTCCCTGTCGATTTGAGCAAGCACGGCAATTTTATTCTTCGTCCATTCCGGGTGCAGTAATGTACGCTTGTCGCCGTCACCTGTGAGCCGTTCGATAACTGTTGTCGGCGGTAAGATTTCAAGTTGCTTAATGACTGTATCCACATATTCATCACGCGTGAGCATTGCAAAATCGAGATTAGCAAACGGTGTGCCTTTTACAATATGAAGCATATGAATTTTGACCGCATCCGGCTGTAATGCACCGAGTTTGCGCGCGGTTGTAAGCATATCTTCCTGCGTTTCATTGGGCAGACCGTTTATAATATGTACGCACACACGGATTTTGCGGGATTTAAGCAGTCTGAAACCGTTTTTGAACTGCTCGAATGTATGTGAACGGTTGATGAATTTTGCGGTGGCGTCGCTCGCAGTTTGCAAACCGAGTTCAACTGTGAGGTTAGTGCGTTTTGCAATACTTGACAGGTAATCCGCAATATCGCAATCAATGCAATCCGCTCTCGTGGCGATTGAAAGTCCGCACAGACGGGAGTCCGAAATTATAGGCTCGTAAATTTCACGCAAAGTTTCAAGCGGTGCGTGAGTATTACTGCCCGACTGAAAATAGGCGATGATTTTCGCATCTTTACGCTTTTTATGTATACGCTCGATTTCGCGGTCTAACTGCGTTTTCAGGTCACCCATACCGCAAAAGTACGAACTGCCCCGTGAGCAAAATCCGCATCCGCCGTAAGACACAGTGCCGTCACGGTTCGGACAGGTAAAGCCTGCATCAAGCGATGCCTTCTCAACCCGTGCGCCGAAAGTTTGTTTGTTGTAATACGCTAATGTATGATAGCGCTTGTTGTTGTTTGAAAAAGTAAATTTATTCATATCATTATTATAACACCACTCGGCAACGGTGTAAATACCGGGATTGGAAAAACATATTGAAAACCTTGACAAGCGGGAAATTGTGGAGTATAATGTAAAAATCACAAAGCAAAGGAGAATTTTATGAAAAAAGTAGTATCTTTAGTAATCTGCCTGCTCTTGATCATCGGTATAGTTCCGATTTCAG
>JAXJSX010000033.1:0-24754 GCA_036309925.1 Acutalibacteraceae bacterium
AAGGTATCGTCAAGCAACTCAAAAACACGGAATGCAACATCAATACCGCAAAGTACACCATCTGTCTTTGCGACAAAATATGCGGTAGTGCGGTCATCATCTGAAAAAACCAAATCAGCTGAAGTATCAATGTAGTTTATATCCTCGTTGATTGCGGTTTTAATGATGTCGTCAACATAAAATTTATTAAGTTTCATCGTTTTAACGCTCCTTTTAACACAAGTTCTGCGACAACCGCAAGGCTTTTTGCCTCACATAAGTCAACCGACTTTTTGTAGTTGCCGTAATCAAGTCTTTTATGTATTTGTTCAATTATTTTAAGTCCTTTTTCTGTTGCAGTTGCATCGGGGATTACAAAATGAGCTTTCTGCATTGTTTCACGGATTTGAGTGCGGATTCCCTTTGGAAGCGGTGCAGTACCGTTTGTAACTTCAGGCACAACACCGTGTACTGATTGATAATGTACATCGTGGATTTTCTTGTTTATCTTTTTAGCGGCTCTGCGACCGAAAACAAGTGCCTCCAAAAGCGAATTAGATGCAAGTCTGTTTTTACCGTGAACACCTGTGTTTGAACATTCGCCGACTGCATACAGTCCCTTGATGCCTGTCCACGAATCAGCATCAACCTCAATACCGCCCATTAGATAATGGTGGCACGGGAACACCGGGATGGGCTCTTTTGTCAGGTCAACGCCTTCTTCAAGACACCGTGAATATATCATCGGAAAACGGTTTTTAAGAAAATCGCTGTCAAGTCGGGAAATATCAAGAAAGAATTTATCTGAACCTGTTTTTCTTGACTCCATAATTATTGAATGTGACACTTTATCGCGGGGGGCGAGTTCCAATCGTTCATCATACCTGTGCATAAACCGTTCGTGGTTGCAGTTGAGAAGATATGCGCCCTCGCCTCTGACCGCTTCACTAATCAAAAACCGCTCTCTTCCCTCACCTGCAGCAAATGCAGTTGGATGGAACTGAATATAATCAAGGTCCTTTATATGCGCACCGAGTTCATATGCCAAACGAATACCGTCACCTGTTGCGATGGATGAATTGGTGGTATATTTATACACTCTGCCGATACCGCCTGTTGCCAGAATCACAAACGATGCAAGTGTATAATAAATTTCTCCGTCTTCGATTAGTTCGAGTAAAAATCCGTTTTCAGCGCGTTGAATTGAAAGACAACAAGTGTTTTCGTGCATCTCAACATTGTTAAGTTCTTTCACACGCTTTAAAAGAGTGGTAGTGATTTCATCACCGGTTGAGTCTTTATGGTGAACAATGCGATGTCTGCAATGGCCGCCTTCAAGAGTCATATTCAGTGAGCCGTCCGGCTTTTTATCGAAATCGACGCCCATATTATAAATTGCCCGAACATCATCAGGTCCTTCGTTTACCAAAATACGAACGGTTTCCGGATTGTTAGCGTGACCGCCCGCAATCATTGTATCATTAAAGTGCAGGTCGGGATTATCGTTCACTTCATCGAGTACCGCCGCAACACCGCCTTGTGCGAGTGAACTGTTTGACAGTTTAAATCGTCCTTTCGAGCAAAGCATAATGTCAATATCGCTATCGAGATTGAGTGCGCTATACAGTCCGCCGACGCCTGAACCGAGAATAACTACATCAAATTTACGGCAAATGTCACTCATCAAAACCCCTCCAAAATTCATTATAAATACATAATAAACCTTTTCTTTTAAAAAATCAAGTGTTTAATAAACTTTTGCATCGCAAAACAAAAAAGCAAAATTTATGTTGCAAAACGGAGAAATAGGTGGTATAATATCAAAAAAAGAATAAGATATGAGAAGACACGGTTTGAAAAGTTGTTTACTGAGTAGAGGAAAAGGGAATCCGGTTCGAGTCCGGAACAACCGCCATTACTGTGTTTGAAATTAAAGAAGCATATTAGCCATTGAAGTTTTCGGTGAGTTTCGCTGTTGCTTTGAGAAGGGATGCTTTTGAGCGGTAACCCCGCAGTTCATAAGTCAGGATACCTGCTGTGTCTTTTTAGGTTTAACACAACTTTGGTGTGAAGAGTGCAACCGATATATCGTAGAATTTGCTTTACGGTTTGCATTTTTCAAGCTGTGAGGCTGTGTTTTAATGCGATTTATCTGTTGTACTCTTTTAAGCCGTAAAGGTTTAAAAGAGTATTTTTTTATTTTAGAGGTAGAAAATGATATCACAAGAAAAAACGCAATGGGCGATTGATATACTGAAACTCAAAGCGAATGAATTGGGCAGACTTCCTAAAAAAGAGGATTTTGACGAAGTCACCCGGTCACGCATAAAAGCATTTTTAGGGCCGTGGCCGAGGGCGCTTGAAAAGGCTGAACTAAAGCGGAGAGTGGTAAAATGAACGCATTTTCATCATTTCATCCGGTAACCACAGCAATATATTTTTTATCTGTTATGATGATTACAATGTTTTCATCAAACCCGATAATGCTCTGCTCGGCCTTGTTTTTTGCGGTAGCGTTCATTATAAAAACACAAAAGGGTCAGATATTTAAAGATTTACTTTACAGCTGTCTTTTGTTTATGATTATTGCAATAACAAATCCGATTTTTTCGCACAACGGTGTAACCCCGCTGTTTTTCGTAAACGGCAACGCAGTAACGCTTGAATCAGTTGTGTGCGGCGTAAATATCGGATTGATGGTAATGTCGGTTATCTACTCATTTAAGTGCGTGAATATTGTGTTGACAAACGATAAAATTTTGTATCTTTTAGGGAATGTATCGCCGAAAATCGCTTTGCTGGTGTCGGGTGCTTTGCGTTTTATTCCGCTTATAAAGACACAGGCTGAAAAGATAAAACAGTCGCAAAAAGCAATGGGACTTTACTCGAGTGACTCACTCACAGACAAACTAAAAGGTGCATTGCGAGTATATTCCGCACTTATAACCTGGGCACTCGAAAACGCAGTTGACACGGGTGCGTCAATGAAAGCACGGGGGTACGGGCTAAAAGGGCGCAGTCGATATTCACTCTACACTTTTAAAACAGTCGATATAGTAATGTTACTGTTCATTGCGGTTTTAGATGCAGTTGTGATTTTTGCACTTGCAACAGATAAACTCCGATTTGAGTTCTATCCTTCAATTTCTTATTCTGACTTTAATGTGTATACGATTTCAGCAATAATCGCATTTATACTGCTTTGCGCAATACCGTTAATTATTGAATGTAAGGAGGCACTGCGGTGGAAGTATTACAGATCAAAAATTTAAGTTTTTCATATCCTGAAAGCGAAAAAAAGGCACTGCGTAACATCAATCTATCGGTAAACGAAGGAGAATTTATTGTTGTATTCGGTAAATCAGGGTGCGGTAAATCTACATTATTAAAACTGATAAAACCTGAAATTTCTCCCTTTGGTGAGAAAAGCGGTGATATATTTTACTGTGGCACACCTCTTGATAAAATCAATAACAAAATCTCCGCATTTGAAATCGGATTTATTTCGCAAAATCCCGAAAGTCAGATCGCGACCGATGAAGTATGGCACGAACTTGCATTCGGACTTGAAAGTTTGGGACTGGATACCAAGGAAATCCGAAGCCGTGTGGCAGAAATGGCGGGTTATTTTGGGATTGAAAGTTGGTTTCACAAAAAGACTAATGAATTGTCCGGTGGTCAAAAGCAACTTTTAAATTTAGCATCGGTAATGGCAATGCAACCGAAAATGTTGTTACTAGATGAACCCACTGCACAATTAGATCCGATAGCCGCCGCAAATTTCATTAGTACGCTGCACAAACTCAACCGTGAACTTGGACTTACGGTTGTGCTGATTGAACATCGTTTGGAAGAAGCTTTACCGATTGCAGATAAACTGCTTTTTATAGACGAAGGGGCATCTGAATATTTTGATGTCCCGCAAAATATAACGCAGTATTTTAAATCAAACACATCGAGTGAAATGGAATGTGCTCTTCCCTGCGCAACCCGCATATTTTCATTATTAAACGGTAGCGGTGAAAGTCCGCTGACTGTTCGTGACGGCAGAAATTACATCACCCGAAACTACGGCAATAAAATTGATGAAATTACAGTACCGCAGTACACCCACAGCAATGTAAAATGCGTAGAATTAAAAGATGTTTATTTCAGATACGACCGTGAACTGCCCGATGTTTTAAAGGGGATGTCACTTAGTGTTTACAAAGGCGAGCATTTCTGTATTTTAGGTGGGAACGGGGCAGGCAAAACAACCGCACTTCAAATTATCGCCGGACTTTTGAAGGCATACAGGGGTAAAATTAAAATCAACAATAAAAAACTTAGCAGTTACAGTCAAAACGAACTGTATATTGAAAATATTGCGCTCCTGCCTCAAAATCCGCAAACCGTTTTTTTGGAGAAAACCGTTTATGACGATTTATCTGAAGTTTGCAAATCAATGAAAAGTGACGAAAAAGATATTTCCTATGTTGTGAATTTACTCAAAATCAGTCACTTGCTCTCACAGCACCCGTATGATTTAAGCGGTGGCGAGCAACAAAAGGCCGCTCTTGCAAAAATGTTGCTTTTAAAGCCGAAAATTCTACTGCTTGATGAACCTACAAAAGGCATTGATGCCCACTCGAAAAAGTCACTATGCGAGATTCTAAACAAATTAAAACAAAACGGTATGACAATAATCACTGTCACTCACGATGTTGAATTTGCATCATCGGTTTGCGACAGAGTCGGTCTGTGCTTTGACGGCAAACTCACATCAATCGACACTCCGAACAATTTTTTCTCCAAAAACAGTTTTTACACAACTTCGGCAAGCCGTATATCACGGGGGTATTTTAAAAATACGATTACAGCCGAGCAGGTAGTGTCGCTCTGCGTTTTAAACGGTAAAGGCGGTGATTGTAATGCGAAAGAATAATGCAGTTGCATTGTGTATCTTCCTTTTGGTAATCCCGCTGATTGTGATTGGCGGACTGATTATTTTCAAAGATAAATATTATTCTTTTATCGCACTTTTAATTGCAATATTTTCTTGTTTACCGATGTTTTGGCTGTTCCACAAAAAGAAAAGTTCTTCAAAAGAAATTGCAATACTTGCAACTATGATTGCACTTTCAGTCGCAGGGCGGTTTATATTCGCCTGGTTGCCCGGATTCAAACCCGTTACAGCAATCGCCGTTATAGTCGGCGTTTATCTCGGACACACCTCGGGGTTTTTAGTCGGCTCGCTGTCGGCGGTTATATCAAACTTCTATTTCGGACAAGGTCCGTGGACACCGTTTCAGATGTTTGCGTGGGGGGTAATAGGATTGCTTGCGGGACTTCTATCAAAACCGCTCAAAGCAAATAAGATGTTACTGCTGACTTTCGGAGCAATTTCAGGTGTGCTGTTTTCACTTGCAATGGACATTTTTACTACACTCTGGGTTGACGGTACATTTAATTTCACCCGTTACCTCGCATCAGTCATCACTGCGCTTCCAATAACAGCGGAATATGCGATTTCAAACATCATTTTCCTTTTGCTTCTTGCAAAGCCGATTGGCGAAAAACTTGATAGAGTAAAACGAAAATACGGTCTTTTTAATATTTAAGATTCAATGCAGGTAATCCTGTTTTGATAGAATTTTTAATGAAAGAGGTTTTCAAAATGAAAAAAACAATCTGTTTGACAATCACCTTACTTATGCTTTTTGCTTGTGCGTTCACAACTGCAAGTGCTGATGAATTATCAGCTGTAGTTTGTGTTACAATCGCAAACAAAGGCACAATTCCGGTGGCTCACGAAAAGGTTCAGGTAACTGATATCGACAACGACAACGCACTCACAGTAAACGATGCGCTTTACGCTGTTCATAAAGCTAAGTATGACGGCGGTGCTGATGCGGGTTACAGTTCATACTACGGCGACTACGGTCTGTCACTTCAGAAACTTTGGGGAGATAACAGCGGTAGTTTCGGCTACTATTTAAACAATGTATCCTGTTGGAGCCTTGCTGATGAAGTTAAAGACGGTGACTGTGTTACTGCATTTATCTATTCTGACACCGATTTTTATTCTGATATGTACGTCTACTTTGATATATCCGAGACTACAGTTTCAGAAAACGAAGAGATTACGCTCACATTATCAGGCGCATCATATGATGACAACTGGAATCCTGTTACTATCGCAGTTGAAAATGCGACTATTACCGCAAACGGTGTTGATACCGAATATAAAACCGATAAAGACGGCAAAGTTACAATTAAACTTGAAAATGCAGGTACTGTAATCATAAGTGCGAAATCTGATACTGCTGTTTTAGTTCCCCCTGTTTGTGTTGTACAAGTTAACGCAACTCAGACTACAACCGCTGACCAAACCACAACAGTTAAGGAAACGGCAACCGATGTTGAAACTGTATCTGACATCGAAAGTGAAAATAACAACTTCAAGCCCTCTCCAAACACGGGTGTCAATTCGGATATTGCGGTTTGTGTTGCTTTATCGGCAATCGCTCTTTGCGGTATTGTAATCACAATGAAGAAAAAATCTAATGAAAAATAAGATAGCACATCTATTTTCGGTTTTAGTTGCGGTTGTATTGTTTCTTGGCGCTATTTGTGTAAACGCAAGCGGCGATACAACCGCACAAAGTGTCATAGACAGCATCATTTCGTATAAATTAAAAGAGTCCGGTGCGTCATCGGTACAAAGTTTTATTGACGGTACATTAACGCAAAACGCCGGGAAAAGCGCAGAATGGTACATCATTTCCCTTTGCCAATACAAAGATTACAATTTTTCAAAATACGAAACAGCACTTACAAGGTATCTATCCAAAAATGAGGTGGGTTCTGCATCCACCGCTCAAAAGTATGCACTGACTTTAATCGGCATCGGAAGCGATGATAATTACATTCAAAAAACGGTTGACGAATCAATCGGCAAGCAAGGTATTATGAGTTGGGTGTACGGCTTGAATTTACTGAATAACGGTTATAAAAGTGTTCAGTATTCATTGGCTGATGTAAAGAATAAACTGTTATCACTGCAACTGAGTGACGGCGGATGGTCGGTTATGGGTAAAAAAGGTGAGATTGATGCCACGGCTATGGCAATCCAAGCACTTGCACCCTATTATAAAAATGACGGTAACATAAAAAATGCCGTCGACAACGCACTCGGATTTTTGTCAAAAAATCAGTTAGACACCGGCGATTTTTCAAGTTATGGCGTAAATAATGCAGAAAGCACTGCACAAGTACTCACTGCACTCTCATCTCTCGGAATCGACTGTAAAACCGACAACCGCTTTATAAAAAACGGCAACGATTTATTTGACGGCATCCTTTTATATCGCTTATCAAACGGTAGTTTTTCTCACAAAATCGGCGGTAGTTTTAATGATACTTCCACCGTTCAGGCGCTATATTCAATGATTTCCTATTCACGAATGAAATCAGGGAAAAGCGGTTTTTATATTTTGGATAAAAGGATTTTGCCGACAAACAGCAAATCTACGGCAACAACGGCTACAACTGCTACTACGGTGAAATCAACTGTAAAATCAACCACCGCCACTACAACTGTTCCCACCTCGACGACCGTTTCGAGTATCACTGATGCACCCACGACATCCACGACATCCGCGGTCGATACCACTACTGCTTTCACCACTATCGAAACGCAAAGCGATATTCAAGTCACCCCCACTGATATAAATGAAAATGGCGGCGGATATAAATTATATACGTGCCTTATCATCTTAATTGCCGGAATCGTAGCGTGTATAATCCTTTTTATACTCAAAAAGGCGACGGCGAAAAATTTGATTTTAACAGCGATTATTGCAACTGTAGGTATTGCTTTTATCTTTTTTACAAATTTTGAGTCTGTGCAGACACATTACAACTCCCCAACTGTAAAACAAAACGCTGTGGGTACAGTTATGCTGTCTATTCGATGCGATCAAGTTGAAGGCAACGGCATTATTTTAGACACCGCTGAGTTTGAGATTGAACACGGTGATACAGTTTATGATGTTCTTATGCAAGCGACAAGTGAAAATAAAATTCAACTTGAAACAAGCGGTGTCGGCGATTCTGTATATGTTGAAGGGATTGCAAATGTTTACGAATTTGATTACGGCGATCTGTCGGGTTGGATGTATTTTGTTAACGGAAATTCTCCGTCGGTCAGTTGCGGTGAATATACACTCTCAAAAGGCGATAAAATCGAATGGGTGTACACATTGAATATGGGAGAGGATGTAAAACCGTATTAAATGAATTTTAAACTAATTTTGAGTTAATCGCACAAATTCTAACACTTTCTGTCGATACTAATATTATTTCTAACTGCTTTTGTCACAGTTTGCGACCGATTTTTGTGGAAGTGAATTACAATATATGGTATAATCACATCAAAAGAAACCACAAAGGAATGATGAAAGATGAGAAATGGTAAAAAACTGATATATTTAGCGCCGGAAAGTGTAAAATCAAATCCGTTTGCGAGCAGAGTTGCACAATCGACTGAAAATTACAAAGAGTTGTACGACAGTATTCGTGACAACGGGCTGTTGCAACCGATTATAGTTAAAAAGTGTGAAAAATACGGTGATTATGAAGTTATTGCAGGGGGACGGCGTCTTGAAGTATGTAAAAAACTTATGATGCGCCAAATTCCCTGTATTGAAATCGAAGCGAGTGATTTTGAATCCTGCCTGTTTTCGCTTATTGAAAACATACGACGAGAGGATCTGACATTTTTTGAAGAGGCCAGAGCGATTGATTTAATGCTTAAACAATGGAGTTTGACTCAGATGGAAGTGGCGCAATTACTGTCGCTTTCACAATCAGCATTATCTAATAAATTGCGCTTACTACGACTTACGAAATCGCAACAGCAAAGCATTGAAAATATGAAATTGTCCGAACGTCACGCGCGTGCGCTGATAAGAATCCCTGACGACGAAACACGCGACCGTGCATTAAACGAGGTTATTGTAAAGTCAATGACCGTTGAGCAAACTGAGCGGTACATTGACTCGCTCTTGCAACCAAAGAAAAAGAAGAGAAAGCCGAAAATCATCAGCGGTGCGGTGAAAGATTTGAAAATCTTTGTAAACACTATAACCAAAGCCATCAAAACAATGCAGGATTCAGGGATTGAGGCAAAGGCTGAAACGCAGGAAACTGATGATTATATCAGCTACACTGTCATAATACCGAAAATAAAAGAAACAACCGCAAGTTTGCAGTGAACTCCAAAATCATAATATAATTTAAGTGATTTTTGAGGATAGTTTAACTTATATAAAAATAAAGGGTTATCTCACTTTGCATAGTGAGGTAACCCTTGTTGAATGTTATATGTATGATACAATTGTGGTTAGTTTGTTCTATTGGTTAAACTACCTGAAGCAGTACCTAAATAGAGTTCAAGGTGAAGTATTGTATCACCATCTAAAGTGTTAGCATTTGTTATTAGTTGTTGAGATAAAATTTTACAAGCGCACGCATAAGCTCATCACGGTCAATTCTTCTGATAAGGCTTCTTGCGTTGTTATATGTGGTGATGTAGGTTGGATCTTCTGACAATAAATAGCCGACTATTTGATTGATCGGGTTATATCCTTTCTCTTTGAGCGCATCATAGACTTGAGTTAAGGTAAGTCGCATTAACTGCTCGTTTTCATCGCCGATAGCGAAAGTCATTGTTTTATCGTTCATTGAACATCACCTTCCTATAAAATTATTATACAACATAAAATTAAAAATGTAAATAGAAAATATTGAAAAATTTAAAAAAATTACAATTTCATAAAATTCATTATTATCTTAAACGAAAAAGTAATTACAGCTCGAACGGTTACGGCTATCCACAACGCAAGTATACCAAAAATCGACATTGCAACTAAAGCAAGGGTGACTATACCGCAAACCGAAAGATATATAATATTTGTGTTTTTTGTGTCAAATTTTAAAAATATCAGTTCAAACGGCAAACACGCTAAGACTGAAAGGATGTTGTAGACTGCAACATCAACCGCACCGCCTAAAACATTTAGCACAATGCAGATAATTGCTGACACTAAAAGCAGTCCCGCGGCAACCAAAAGAGAGAGTTTCTTTGATTTATCGGCATTCACAAAGTCGGGTTCATATTCTTTGTAAATGTTAGGGAGCGAGTACACCTGCACAACTGTATTTTTTGGTACTAACTCCCCTGCTTGCATCAGTTTACCGCTCACAGTATCTCTGCATTTGAAAGGCAAGATTTCCCCTTCGTTTACTAAAATTCGGTCATTGATTTCAACATTGTAAAGTTTAACGCGTTGCTTTGCATCAGACAAAATTCTGACATAGTTTTTGGAGCGGTGTTTAAAAATAAAACTGCTTATGAGAATAAATATGATGTATATATACTCAAAGACAAGTGCAGAAATTATGCCTGTTTGGTAAAATCCAAGTAAAAATGATACAAACGCACACACGCAAACTATTAAATCGGCGGATATATTTTTATCGAGTGCTTTATTCACCGCTCTGACTGCAAGACAGAACACAGAGCAGAAGAATGCAATGATGTATAATGTAAGAGAGAGTGTTTCATTCTGTGACACTGCGATATTTTGGATCAACATTAAAATTGATGCTATTGCCACAAATAAAAGTGAAAGCAGTTCGTTTTTAAAATTTCGTTGTTTTATTATCTCTTTCATATTAACACACCTTAAAATAAATTACAAACAATGTTTGAGATACCGTTGATTACAGCACACAAGGTAAGTCCTGTAACAGTCGGCGACAACATTGAGAGAACAGTCCATTTTACGCTTTTGGTTTCCTTATATATTGTGATACAGGTTGTTGCACACGGAAAGTGCATCAGTGCAAAAACCACAAAGCAAATGGCTGTTGTCAAAGTCCATCCGTTTGACTGCAAAAGTACACACATATTTGAAAGTGATGATGCTTCAACCATTGCACCGGTGCTCATATATCCCATCAAAATAATCGGTACTACAATTTCGTTTGCAGGAAAGCCAAGTAAAAATCCCATTAAAATCATACCGTCAAGTCCGAAAAATGATGCAAACGGTTGCAATGTATCTGCACACAGTTTCAAAATTGAACTGTCGGATATTTGTATGTTTGAAAAAAGCCAAATAACAGCACCTGCAGGTGCGGCGACTGCGATTGCGCGGGAAAGTACAAACATTGTGCGGTCGAAAATTGAACGAACAATTACTTTACCAATCTGCGGTCGGCGATATGGCGGCAACTCTAATGCAAATGATGACGGAGTGCCTTTGAGGATAGTGAGAGAAAGTAATTTTGATGTTACAAGCGTTGCAAACACGCCAAGTAAAATCACAAGCATAAGTATCAATGCCGCGGCAAGTGAACGCAACGGTAACATTACCGCACCCACAAAAAACAGATTGATGATTGTGATTATCATTGGAAATCTTCCGTTGCAAGGCACAAAGTTGTTTGTAAGGGTTGCAATTAACCGCTCACGAGGCGAGTCGATGATCCGACAACCTGTTACACCGCAAGCGTTACAGCCAAAACCCATACACATTGTAAGAGCCTGCTTACCATGTGTACCGGCACGGGAGAATAGTTTATCAAGGTTGAATGCAATTCTGGGCAAGTATCCCAAATCTTCAAGGATTGTAAACAGCGGAAAAAATATCGCCATTGGGGGCAACATAACCGAAATCACCCACGAAAGCGTGTTATAAACACCGTCAAGCAACAATCCTTTTAGAAATTCAGGTACGCCGAGTGTGATTGCAAGTGACTGTAACTGCTCTCCTATCCACTCAAAAAGTGCCGACAGCCATTGCGATGGATAGTTCGCTCCTACCATTGTCAAAAAGAAGATTACGCCAAGCATCATAAGCATTATAGGTATGCCTGTGCGGCGGGATGTAAGCAAACGGTCAATTTTACGATCACGCAAAGTGTGATCACCGTTTTTGAGGAGTACACATTCTTCGCTTATTTTCTCGCTTCTTATCACAATCGACCGCGCAACATCATCTCTTATTTTCTCTTTTTCTATTATATCAAATTCTGCGGTCAAATCAAGCATTGTTTTAGAATCCATTTCAAGAAAATATGAAAATGCCGATAAAAACGAACTCTTTTTTTCAAGCAATCTTAAAGCAAGCCACCGTTTATCAATGCGGGGTTCGTCTATCCTGCTGCTGATTTTTTCTACCGCATTTTCGATATATTCGGGATACTGCGTTTTAACATTAAAGGTGCGTTTACCGTTTACAGCAACAGACTCGACAGCGTATTTAAGGTCATCCAATCCTTTGCCGCTCCTTGCACTTGTACTGACTACCGGCACGCCGAGGTTTAACGACAGTTCGTCTGTATCAATAACAATTCCCTTTTTGTCAGCCTCATCGCACAGATTAAGACATACAACCACGCGTTGTGTGACTTCCAAAACCTGCAAGGTGAAATTTAAATTTCGTTCTAAATTAGTTGCATCCATAACAACAACAGCGCAGTCAAATTCCCCGAAGCATATAAAATCCCTTGCGACTTCCTCCTCAGCAGACGATACCGACAACGAATATGTACCCGGTAAATCCACTAAACAGTAGTTTCTGCCGGAATACCCGTACCTGCCCTGCGCAGTTGCAACCGTTTTTCCCGGCCAATTGCCTGTGTGTTGATTAAGTCCGGTAAGTTCGTTGAATACGGTGCTTTTACCGACATTCGGGTTACCGCACAAAGCTACTACAATATCATCACTGCATTTTTTATCAAGTTTAAATTCTTTCATACAGCGCCTCCTATGAGTATAGGTCAGAGAAAAATCTCTGACCTTTTTTTCATTAAAACGGCTTTACAAATATATTATCAGCGTCTTTTTGCCTGAGTGCAATCAGTGCGCCTCTTACACTATACGCAGTCGGGTCCCCCAATGGACTTTTAAGCACTGATGACACTATCGTACCGTTTACAAGACCGAGATCGAACATTCGTGCGCGTGTGTTGCCGTGCGTCTTCAATAATATTACACGCCCGCTGCTGCCGAACGGAAGTTCACTTAACGGACATAGATTTTTCAATTTTGTCGCTCCTATGTTTATATTGGGTATGAGTACACCCTGTTCTATTTATATGTTGAAAGTTACAATTCGTTACTCTCACTTTAAATGCGATATTGCATATTATATAGCGAGAAGATTTTCGGGAGGTACACAAATGACCTTTACTGTATTCACAGGCGACAAAAGATTTGATTATCTGTGTGATTTAATCGAAAATGACGGACATACGGTTTTAAAAAACCGTATAGACGGTATAAATAAATCAAATTCGATCATTCTGCCGTTTCCGATAAACCGCACAACTGCTCCGCATTTTGATGAGATTATGTCGCCCGTAATAAATGGTAAAACGGTATTTGCAGGACTTATAGATGATGACATAAAAACCGCATTTGAAAATATGGGTGCAAGTGTATTTGACTATATGAAAAACGATACGATCACAGCTCAAAACGCTTCTTTTACGGTTGAGGGCGCTTTAGCACTTTGTGTATGTTCAAGTGACAAAGCGATATTTCGTTCAAACTGTCTTGTAAGCGGTTACGGAAAAATTGCAAAACGGTTGTGCGATACACTCCGCTCTCTTCAAGCAAATGTAACTGTTGCGGTACGCAGGGCTGATGTCATAAAGGATATACAGCGTCAAGGGTTTAACGCTGTGTTGATTGATGATTTGTGTTCGATGCAAGAGTTTGATTATGTATTCAACACAGTACCCGCGGTTATTTTTGATAAAAAAGTCATGTCTACCTTGCAAGATGACTGTGTTGTGATTGAACTTGCATCAAAGCCTGGCGGATTTGATTTAATTGCAACTGATGAATACGGTATAAAAATTGTAAACGGAGCGGGGCTTCCCGGTAAATATTCTCCATTTTCGTGTGCAAAAACAATCTATCAAACGATTTTGAGTTACCTTTAAGGAGGGATGAATATGGAATCTGTCAGGGTGGGATTTGCGATGTGCGGTTCGTTTTGCACTTTCTCGCAATGTCTTCCCCAAATTGAAAAGTTAATCGAAGCAGGTGCAGATGTAACTCCGATAATGTCACAAACTGCGTACTCTACCGATACAAGATTTGGAAACAGCGCGGATTTCGTAAATAAAATTGAGCATATATGCAAAAAAAGCGTAGTTCACACAATAAAAGGTGCAGAGCCGATAGGGCCTAAAAAAACACTCGATATTTTAATTATTGAGCCTTGCACGGGTAACACGCTTGCAAAACTTGCAAAAGGCATTACAGATACCCCTGTTACTATGGCGGCAAAAGCGATGCTTCGTAACGAACGGCCTGTACTGATTGCAATCTCCACAAATGACGGACTTTCTGCGTCTGCGGAAAATATCGGTATACTGCAAAACAGAAAAAATGTTTTCTTTGTGCCGTACGGTCAGGACGATCCCTTTTTAAAGCCTTGCTCGCTGATATCCGACTTTGATAAAACCGTATCTGCAATGCATTGTGCGCTTGATAAAACACAACTCCAACCGATATTATTATAGATATAGGCAGGTCAGCGAAAGTTGACCTGCTTTGTGCTCTTGGAAATATTACAAATTTTTTACCGAAATTTTAAAAAAATAAATCGATAAAACTTGATTTTTGAAAAATATAGAGTTATAATGTTAATGTATTTTTAAAAAAGAGGTGTGTTTGCTATGGAAAATATGGTCAAGCATATACTTGATATAGACAAGCAAGTACAGGAATTGCACATTGACATTGATCAAAAGCGCTTAGAGGCTGATAAAGAAATTGCTGTTGAAATCGAGCAGATAAAGCAAGAGTATTCACAGAAGTTCGAGAGCGATTGCGAGAAGATCTTAAAATTGGAAAATGAGAAATTCGAGCAGGCTGTCTATGAGAGAAAAAAGACGGCAAAAAAGGTTTCAGAGCAGATGCAAGAGCAATTTGAAAGCAACCGCAAAAATTGGGAGAAAGAGATTTTCAGTCGTGTTATCAACGGTGAAATCGAGAATTAAGGATTTGGTGATACTATGACAAACGCTGCAAATGCGATACTTGTTAAGTCACGCGCTAAATTCGGTAAGAGTTTGAAACTCAAAGATTACGATAATCTTCTTTCGTGCCCTACAATGAAAGATATTGTCGCTTATTTAAAATCAAACACCAAGTATCGTTACACGCTCGACGGATTGCACGATGCTGCAGTTCACAGAGGCAATCTTGAGGTGTTACTAAAAAAACAGATGTACACCGAGTATGCAAATCTGTGCAGTTTTGAACGATCAATCGGCGAGCATTACTTTGAATATCTGCTTTTGAAAGCGGAAATTGAACAAATTTTAATGTTTTTTAGATACTTTTCTGCAGGAAAGGCACACAGTTTACCGTTTTCACTACCCGATTTTTTCAAAAATTCATCAAAGGTTGATGCTGAAAAACTGTCACACGCACAAAATTTTAATGAAGCGTTACAAATTTTAAAAAACACACGCTACCATAAAATTTTAGTAGCGTTCAAGCCAAAAGACGATAAAACACCGCCTGATTTTACTTTAATAGAATCGGCGCTGGACAAATATATGTACAGCGAAACCGAGCGGTTAGTTAACAAACATTTTTCGGGGCATACCAAAGATGAGCTTTTCAAAATCTTCGGCGCACAGGCGGAACTTGATAACATCCGTAAGATTTACCGTTCAAAGAAGTATCATAACTTCACCAAGGACGAACTGAAATCTATGCTCAATCAAGGTCAGTTTAATCTGTCAGGCAGGGTTTTGAATCAGATGATTGAGAGCGAAGACTACAATGATGTTTACGCCCTTTTGAACTCATCAAAATACAAGAGCTTTTTAAACAGTTACAATTTCGTTTATATTGATGATTTCGCAAACAGATTTTTATATAATCATTGCCGAAGAAAGATCCACTTTTCAAAAGAGCCTGCGGTGGTTATGGCGTCTGCGATTTTACTCACGGAAATTGAAATTTACAACATTACAAACATTATTGAGGGTAAGCGTTATCAGGTTGATGCCAACACGATAAAACAAATGCTTATTCTTGACAGACAGGGGTGATTTTTTGGCTTTTGAAAAAATGTTAATGGTTAATATCATAGGCAAATACGATATGCTCGATACTGTAATTGAAGCGTATATTGAGTCGGGATGTTTCCATCAGGAGAACGCTGCGCAGTTTGTCGAAAATGTTAAAGGCTTTACATTTATAAGTGAAGAAAATCCGTATGCCGAAAGTCTTAATCATTTAAAAGAGATACTTGAACGCGCAGGCTTTAAAGAAAAAACGGTTAAAAATCCCGGTCCTACTCCGCCGTTCGATGTCATTCAAAACAAGATGAAGATTATTGACGAGCGTTTGGGATCGTTGCAGAACCAAAAAGAAAAAATTTATCTTAATATCAAAGAAACCGAAGATATAATTGATAAATTATCACACTTCATCGGAACCGATATTGATTTCAACGATGTTGCAAAGTCGAAGTATGTCAAGTTGCGTCTTGGTAAGATGCCCATTGAAAGCTTTGACAAGTTAAAATATTACGAAAACAACCCTTATGTTGTGTTTACGCCTTGTTCAAACGAAGGCGACTTCATCTGGGGTGCGTATGTTGCGCCGATTGAGTCTAAAACGCAGGTTGACAATATCTTCAAAAGTTTATTTTTTGAAACGATTGAGATCCCCGAAGGTCTGGGAACTCCGGTTGAAGCAATCGAACAGTTGCAATCTCGGAATAAAAAATTAAGGTCGGAATATAATGAGTTGTGCGAGATTATCAATGAATTTAATGATATTGAATTGCACGAATATCTCGAACTTTACACACAGCTCAAGCGTTCGTATGATGCTTTTGAGATACGCAAATACGTAACAAAGTACGATGATACATTTTTGTTGGTAGGTTGGGTTCCCAAAAGCAATGTCAAAAACTTTTCAGCGGTGATGGACAAGATTGATGCCATCGAATATTCTTTTGAGGATGCTAAATCACAAAAGGCTGTACAACCGCCGATTAAACTGAAAAACCCGAAGTTTGCAAAGCCGTTTGAATATTATGTTGAAATGTTTGGCGTTCCAAGCTATAACGAAATTGATCCGACCTTGTTTATGGCAATCACTTACACCTTGCTTTACGGTATAATGTTTGCGGATGTCGGACAAGGTATCATCCTTTCTATTGTAGGATTTTTGATGTACAAGCTAAAAGGTATGGAACTTGGTAAAATCATCATTCCCTGTGGTATTTGCGGCTCGATATTCGGTTTAGTATTCGGTAGCGTATTCGGTTTTGAACATCTGCTTGATCCTATGTATAAAGCGCTCGGATTTGAAGAAAAACCGATTGAAGTAATGAGTTCAATCAACACAATTCTTGTTATGTCTGTCGGTATCGGCGTTGTGATGATGATTTGCGCGATTTTGCTCAACATTTACAGTTGCTTAAAACGACGAAATGTCGGTGAAGCGATTGCAGGTGAAAACGGACTATGCGGACTGCTGTTATATTTATCGGTAGTTGTGCTGGTGTTATCGTTTTTGACAAGTGCGCTTGTGTTTTTGACAATCCCTGCAATTATCGTCATTGCAGTAGCAGTGGTCGTGATAATGTTCAAAGAACCGATTATCCACCTGATAAACGGCAAAAAGTGGAACCGTGAAGCAGGTATTGCTGAATTTGTAATGCAGAGCTTTTTTGAAATGTTCGAGGCAATACTCAGTTATGTCACAAACACAGTTTCATTTCTTCGTGTGGGCGCGTTTGTGTTGGTTCACAACGGTATGATGATGGTATTCTTTACACTCGCAGAAATGATGCCAAACAATGTTGCGTATGCGATTGTAATTATTTTCGGTAATATTCTGGTGCTTGTACTTGAAGGACTGCTTGTCGGTATTCAGTCATTGCGTCTTGAATTTTACGAAATGTTCAGTAGATTTTACTCCGGCGAAGGCAAACCTTTCGAGCCTGTCGGAATATCAAAATAATTTTTTGGAGGATTTTGTTATGAGTACATTTATTTATCTTTGTTTCCCGGTTGTTGCAGTTGGTCTTGCTTGCTTTGTTGCAATGCGTTCAATGAAAAAGTCGCACAGCGTTAAGCGTTCATTCAAGTTCAACTTCGGAACACTTGCAGTAATCACAGTTTTATTCACACTTTTCAGCTTCACTGCGTCTGCTGAGGGTGACGCTTCTGTTGCTACTGAAGTTGCACAGGCTGCATCTAACAACATTGGTTTAGCGCTTATTGCCGCAGGTCTTTGTACAGGTCTTACAGGTATCGGTGCGGGTATTGCGCTTGCAAGCGGCGTCCCTGCTGCTATCGGTGCTGTATCAGAAGATCCGAAAGCGTTTGGTAAGTCACTTATCTTCGTTGCGCTCGGTGAAACACTTGCGCTCTACGGCGTTGTAATCTCAGTTATGATCATTTCAAAGGTTACATCTGTACTTTAATAGGTGAGTTTATGAAATTTGCGCTTATCAGCGATAACCACGACACCTTAGTAGGTATGCGCCTTGCGGGTATCGAAGGGGTGGTCGTACATGAGCCTGCGGATGTCGAAAAGGCGATGAAAAGTGCGGTTGCAGATGAAGATGTCGGTATAATCTTAATTACCGAGCGTCTGGTGGAACTATGCCCTGATATTGTGTACGATTTAAAATTATCATACACCCGACCGCTTATTGTGGAAATCCCCGACCGACACACCGCCTCAGGCAGACCGACTGACTCTGTTACAAAGTACATTAAAGAGGCTATCGGCGTCAATCTCGATTAAGAAAGAAGTGATAGTAATATGCTACACGACGAAAATAAATTCAGTAAATTTGTTGCCGCTATCACAAAAGAGGCCAATGAAAATCGCGAAAAACTTTTAAACGAAGTTAAAATTTATAAAGAAACCGCTTTAAGCAAGGCTAAATCTGCCGCTGCGGAGGATTATAAAGCGCGAATTTTAAAATATACTGCAACAGTCAAAGAGGACTGTGGTAAAAAGTTATCTAAAAATATTTTTGAAATCAAAAGCGGTCTGTTTGCAGAGCGTGAACAAATTAAAAACAGTGTATTCGAGAAAGTTAGAAAGAGAATTTCATCGTTTACACAATCCGATGAATACAGCGACTTTCTTACAAATTCGGTTAATGCGATGGCTGATTACATCACACCCGATAGCGTGTTGCTTGCTCGTGCTGAAGATGTACAGTTTGTGCAAGAATTAACTAAATGCAAAGTTTGCGCTGATGATGAAATCAAACTCGGCGGTATTAAACTTAAAACCGTTTGCGCTGTGTTTGACGATACTCTTGACACTCGTTTAAATAAGCAAAATAAATGGTTTGAAGAAAATTCAAACCTTCATATAAGTTAAGGAAGTGACGGAATTTATGAACAATGTTATTTTTGGTATTAACGGTCCTGTCGTAACCATTAAAAATTCCACAGACTTCTCTATGCTTGAAATGGTGTATGTCGGCAACGAACGCCTCATCGGTGAGGTCATCGGAATTGACAGCACCACAACTACCATTCAGGTTTACGAAGAAACATCGGGACTCACTGTAGGTGAACCGGTTGTGCCCACAGGCAATCCGTTGTCACTCACACTCGGACCGGGGATCATCAGCGGTATTTTTGACGGTATCGAAAGACCGCTTCGCGAAATCGCAAAAAATTCAGGTGATTTTATTGAGCGCGGCTCGGATATTCCCGCGCTTAACACAGAAAAACTTTGGGATGTAACTGTGTGCGTAAATGTCGGCGATGCGGTAACAAGCGGTCAGATTATTGCTACCTGCCCTGAAACTGCATCTATTGAACACAGAATTATGGTTCCTCCCGAACTTTCGGGTACTATCACTTATGTTGCACAAAGCGGTCAGTATAAAGTCACCGATAAAATTGCTGAACTTACCGACAATAAAGGTAATGTTCACCCGCTCACACTTTGTCAAAAATGGCCTATCAGAAATCCGCGCCCTGTTAAAAACAGACTTGAATGTGTAACTCCGCTTATCACCGGTCAGCGTATTATTGATACAATGTTGCCGATCGCAAAGGGCGGTACTGCGGCAATCCCGGGTGGTTTTGGCACAGGTAAAACTATGACACAGCACCAACTTGCGAAATGGTGTGATGCTGATATTATCATCTATGTCGGTTGCGGTGAACGCGGTAACGAAATGACTCAGGTTCTCGATGAATTCGGCGAACTCATTGATCCGCGTACAAACAAGAAACTCACTGACAGAACGGTACTTATTGCGAACACTTCAAATATGCCTGTTGCGGCGCGTGAAGCGTCAATTTACACAGGTATCACACTCGCAGAATACTATCGTGATATGGGTTATGATGTTGCAATGATGGCGGACTCAACATCACGCTGGGCTGA
The DNA here is from genome assembly GCA_036309925.1 of Acutalibacteraceae bacterium. Lineage (GTDB taxonomy): Bacteria > Bacillota > Clostridia > Oscillospirales > Acutalibacteraceae > RUG14109. The sequence continues at coordinate 20,444 of JAXJSX010000033.1, forward strand.
GGCTTTGCGTGAGATTTCAGGCAGACTTGAAGAAATGCCTGCGGAGGAAGGCTTCCCTGCATACTTACCCTCAAGACTGTCTGCGTTTTACGAGCGTGCGGGCATTGTTGAAACACTCTGCGACAAACAAGGTTCGGTTACGATTATCGGTGCTGTATCTCCGCAGGGTGCTGACTTTTCAGAACCTGTAACGCAGAACACCAAGCGTTTTGCCCGTTGTTTCTGGGCGCTTGATAAGTCGCTTGCATATGCTCGTCACTACCCTGCAATCAACTGGATAACAAGTTACAGCGAATACGATACCACACTTGCAAGATATTTTGAGCAGAATGTTCATCATAATTTTATGGAATACCGTGCAAGGATTATCAGTATTTTGCGTGAAGAAAGTTCACTTATGGAAATCGTCAAGCTTATCGGTGCAGATGTATTGCCCGATGACCAAAAACTTACGATTGAAATTGCTCGTGTTATTCGTGTTGGATTTTTACAGCAGAACGCTTATCATAAAGACGATACTTATGTACCGCTTGAAAAGCAATTTAAGATGATGGAGATCATTCTCTATCTTTACGATAAAGGTCGCGAAATGGTCACAAAGGGTATTGCAATCCAAAAACTTTTTGATTGCAAAGCTTTCGACCCGCTTTTGAAGATGAAATACGACATCGAAAACGACAGACTTGATAAATTCGACACATTAAAATCTGACATTGATGCGAAGATTTCATCAATCACTAACGATTAAAGGAGGAGTGAAACTGTGATTATTGAACATATCGGACTTAATTCTATCAACGGTTCACTCATTGTCCTTGATAATGTAAAAGGCGCAAAATTCGATGAACTCGTTGAAATCCGCCTCGATAACGGTTCAAAGCGAGTTGGCAGAATTGTACAAATCGAAGGTAAGCGCATTGTTGTGCAGGTTTTTGAAGGCACAAATGGATTGTCGCTGAAAAATACAGGTACCGTACTCACAGGTGAGCCGATGAAGCTTGCGCTTTCAAAAGAAATACTCGGCAGAGTCTTTGACGGTGTAGGCAATCCCGCTGACAATCTCGGCAGTATCTATCCTGAAACTCGCAGAGATGTAAACGGTCTGCCGATAAACCCGGTGCAGCGTGAGTATCCGCGAAACTTCATTCAAACCGGTATTTCATCTATTGATGCGTTGATGACGCTCATCAGAGGTCAAAAACTTCCGATTTTCTCAGGTTCGGGTATGAAGCACAATGAACTTGCCGTACAGATTGTAAGACAGGCGAAAATCGCAGGTGCGACAGACAAAAACTTTGCGGTTGTATTTGCTGCAATGGGCGTTAAACGCGATGTTGCCGATTATTTCAGAAGTTCTTTTGAGGCGGCAGGCGTACTTGATAGAGTTGTAATGTTTTTAAATCTTTCAAATGACCCGATTATCGAGAGAATTCTGACACCGCGCTGTGCGCTTACAGCGGCCGAATATCTCGCATTTGAACATAATATGCACATTTTGGTCGTTATGACCGATATGACATCTTATGCTGAAGCGTGCCGTGAATTTTCATCTTCAAAAGGTGAAATTCCAAGCCGAAAAGGTTACCCGGGTTATTTATATTCAGATTTAGCATCGCTTTACGAGCGTGCGGGTATGATTAAAGGCTGTGATGGTTCGGTAACACAGTTGCCTATTCTCACAATGCCAAATGACGATATAACCCACCCTGTCCCGGACCTTACAGGTTACATCACAGAAGGTCAGATAGTGCTTGATCGTTCGCTTGACGGTGTAGGTGTATATCCGCCGGTTGGCGTTTTACCTTCGCTTTCACGACTGATGAAGGACGGTATAGGCGAAGGCTACACACGCGCAGACCATTCACCGCTTGCAAACCAACTTTTTGCATCATACGCAAAGGTGCAGGATGCAAGGTCGCTCGCATCGGTAATCGGTGAAGAAGAATTATCGCCGACCGATAAAAAATATCTTAACTTTGGTAAATTGTTTGAATCGAGATTTATATCCCAAGCACCGACTGAATCCCGTTCAATCGAACAAACTTTAGATCTTGGTTGGGAATTGCTCGGATATTTACCGCGTGAAGAACTTGACAGAGTAGACGAAAAACTTTTGGATCAATATTACATTGCAAAATAAGGAGGTGTGAGTTATGGCGCAGGTGTTTCCCACTAAAGGAAATCTGATTGCAACAAAAAAATCACTTGAACTTGCCAAAACAGGTTTTGAGCTTATGGACAGAAAGCGCAATATTTTGATTCGCGAAACTATGATGATGATTGATACCGCCAAAGAAGTACAAAAGCAGATTAACGCAACATACGCCATGGCTTACGACGCTCTGCAAAAGGCGAATATGACACTCGGTATCATTGACGAACTTTCGCAGGCCGTTCCAATCGACAACGGTATTACGCTCGATTTTCGCAGTGTTATGGGCGTCGAAATCCCGATGGTTCATTTCAAAGAAACCGACGCAAGAGTTATGTACGGCTATTCAAAAACGAACGAAGCGCTTGATGATGCGTTTGAAAAATTCCACAAAGTAAAACTGCTGACTGTCCGTCTTGCGGAGATTGAAAACAGCGTATACCGTCTTGCTCAGGGAATTAAGAAAACACAAAAACGCGCTAATGCGTTAAAAAACATCATTATTCCTCGCTTTGAAAGCACTATTAAGTTTATCTCAAACTCGCTCGATGAAAAAGAACGAGAAGAATTTTCAAGACTTAAGGTTATCAAAAAGACAAAAGAAGTATAAAAGTATTGACATTTGTGTTATATTCGTATATAATGTAATAAAATATTTTCAGGGCGGGGTGAAATTCCCCACCGGCGGTATTTCGTTTACGATAAGCCCGCGAGCGTTAAGCACGATTTGGTGAGATTCCAAAGCCGACGGTATAGTCCGGATGAGAGAAAATTTTTGTCTTTTGTATTTTTGCGCTCTGATTATATCAGAGCGCTATTATTTTTTAGGAGTGACCTTTATGAACAATCAGAAAAAAACCGTTAAAATGGTGACCATTGCGATGTTTTGCGCAATCTCAATTATACTTGTGTATTTCATCCACTTCCCTATTTTCCCCACTGTCAATTTTCTTGAATACGACCCTGCGGACATTATGATTTTCATTTGCACATTTTTATTCGGTCCGCTTTCCGGTATTATCACAACCGTTATTGTATCAATACTGCAATGGTTGCTTGTAAGTCCGGGCAGCGGCTGGATCGGATGTTTGATGCACATTGCGGCAACCGGCAGTTTTGTTTTAGTTGCGGGATTTATATATAAATTCAAGCGGACTCTCAAAGGTGCGATTATTGCACTTTTCTGCGGAATTGTCACAATGACTGCGGTGATGGCAATCTGGAATTTAATTTTTACTCCGATTTTTATGGGTGTTCCTATTCAGGCTGTGCTCGAACTGATGTTACCGTTCATCGTCCCGTTTAATTTGGTTAAAGCGAGTGTCAATTCAATCCTTGCGTTTTTACTTTATAAAAGTGTTGGAAATGTAATTAGAAAAATTGTGAATAAATAAGTAAAAACTCCTGCGAAAATTTCGTAGGAGTTTTAGTTTTGTTTTAAGTTTGATAACGGATTTGAGTCAACCGCTCTCTGAACTTGCTCGTTTGAGAGGTGTGTATAAATCTCGGTTGTGCCAAGGTTTTCGTGACCTAAAACTTCTTGCAAGACACGGATGTCAACATTGCCGTACTGATGCATTAAAGTTGCCGCTGTATGACGCAGTTTGTGGGTAGACAATCCCATTCCGCCAAGATCACTGCGATTTAATAAATCTGTAATGATTTGCTCGACCATCCGTCTGCCAATTCGTGTACCCCGTTTACTCACAAACAGCGCCTTTTCGTCCGGCCTTGACGGTTTACGCACTTTGAGATATTCGTTGATGGCATTGATACAAGCGTCGTTTAAGAAAATCTGGCGTTGCTTATTGCCTTTGCCTGTTACAACGACAATCCTGTCGGTAAAATCTATATCGCGTAAATTGAGCGAGCAAAGTTCAGCCAAACGCAGACCGCAATTTAAAAAAAGGGTGACGATCGCATAGTTGCGTTCTTTGAACATCCCGTCAATATTTTGGAGCACTCGCTTACTTTGGTCGAGCGTCAGATATTTTGGAAGCGATTTGGAAAGTTTCGGCGAGTCTAACTCTTCAAGCGGATTTTTGTCAATCTTATGAGCACGATTTGCAAGGTATCTGTAAATCCGTTTAATACAAATTGTTTTTCTGGCTTGTGATTTAGCGCCGTTACCGCGTTCGTTCTTACAGTAAAGCATATAC
>JAXJSX010000034.1:0-3393 GCA_036309925.1 Acutalibacteraceae bacterium
GCTGACGCCCGCTTAATACTTGTTGCGATTGCAGGTGGCAACGCTGATAACCAATATATCGCTATCGCTGATTTAAACGGCGACGGCAAATTAACTGTTGTAGATGTTCGTTTGCTCCTTGTAAAAATCGCAAACGGCGAAGTATAAAATTACATTAAAAGACCGTGATTTCAAATGAAATCACGGCTTTTTTTGTTGCGGACAGTATTAAAAGTGTATAGTCTAAAACTCGCTGATTAGTTTTTTATAGATATCATCGAGTTTTTCAAAATTGGCGGCACTGATATAAAAGCGTTCAAGGCGGTCGTGAGTGATTTTGGCATCCCTCAGGCAAGTTTCGGCGGCATCTATCATAAATTTAACGCCTTTTTTCTCAAAATTAAGCCGTTCGCGCGACTTTGCCAGTTCGTCGCAATCATAAAACCGCTTTGTATGCACGGTACGGGTGATATTATCGCAAGTCGATAAAAAGTCGGACACAACTACTGCGACATTTGCAGTCGGGATAATCACGCCACGGGTAATATCGGGCAAAATGGGGTTTCTGAGTGTCAGCACGGTATGGCCTGCGAACTTTGCATTTTCCTTAATACAATTAAGTATAATATCGGCGCACACGCTGTAATCGTCGTCGATTGCGATTACATTATCGCAGATTTTACTCGGAGTATCCGCAAAGCAAAGGTACCCGTCGGGCGTGACTGCTTCGATATACATATTAACCTCGCAAGCCGGTTTATCCGTTGCAAACAGAAGTTTACGGGATAATGTATCTGCATATTTTTCGGCTTTTGATTTATCGCAAAATGTGAGTGCGGTATTAAGCCGTGTTCTGAGCAATGCGCCTGCGGCACTGATGTACGAGCCTGCGGCTTTATGGCAATCGGCATTCCTCTTGAAAGCCTCAATTACATCGTCGCGGGAATTGTATAATTGTTCGCAGTCGAATATATCGAAGAAATTTAAAATACGCTCTCTGGCGCCGGGGTATTCGGGTTCAAGCACGTGCGGTGCGGTGCCGTCTGCAATCATCACACGGCGGAAAGGTAAAATTACCGCATCAAGTGATTGCGGATCAGACGAGCAACGGCAGATAATCGGGCTGTCGTCAGCAAAATCGTCGGCGATCCTTTTCATAAATGTGGATTTACCGCTGCCCGGTCCGCCTTTGATGATGTACGCACGAAAGCCGTCGGTGTTTGAATAGATTTCGGAAAAACGGTTGACAAAGCCGTTTTCACCCGTCGCACCCAAGAAAAATTCGGGTTTGTTTTGAAAGTTCATATAACCACTCCCTGTTTATTTCCTCGCTATAATCTATTCAAACACCTTGAAATCGGTTACGGTTTTGAGTTTAATTCGTCTTCAATTTCGATAAGACGATTATATTTTGCGGTGCGTTCTGCACGAGAGAGCGAGCCGGTCTTAATCTGCCCTGCATTAAGTCCCACCGCAATATCCGCAATAGTGCTGTCTTCAGTTTCGCCTGAGCGGTGTGAGATTACAGCGCCATAGCCGTTTTTCTGCGCAAGGCGGACAGCGTCGATGGTTTCTGTGAGTGTACCGATTTGGTTCGGTTTGATTAAAATTGCACTCGCACTCGCCATTTCAATGCCCTTTTTCAGCCGTTTTGTATTTGTTACAAACAAATCGTCGCCGACTATCTGCACCTTACCTTTAAGGCGGGAGGTCAGTTTAGCGGTATTTTCAAAGTCATTTTGGTCAAGTCCGTCCTCGATTGAAATAATCGGGAATTTTTCACATAAGCCGCACAGAAAATCAATCATTTCATCAGCGGACAAGCTCTTATTCTCGCCCGATAAAATATACTTTCCGCTCGTCTTATCATAAAACTCGCTTGCGGCGACATCGAGTGCGAGGCAGACATCTTCGCCTGCTTTATAGCCTGCGACTGCAATCGCATTTACGATATATTCGAGCGCTTGCGTGTTTGACTGCAAATTAGGTGCAAATCCGCCTTCGTCACCGACTGCGGTGTTATGACTGTCTTGCTTCAAAAGTGCTTTCAATGAATGGAACACTTCACAGCCCATACGCACTGCATCCGCAATCGTTTTTGCACCTTTAGGGATAATCATAAACTCCTGGAAATCAACAGAATTATCTGCGTGTGCACCGCCGTTTAAGATGTTCATCATCGGCATCGGCATAGTAGTTGCGGTCATACCGCCGAGGTAAAAATAAAGCGGAACGCCAAGATAATCCGCTGATGCGTGTGCGCAAGCGAGCGACACTCCAAGAATTGCATTTGCACCGAGGTTTGATTTATCATTTGTGCCGTCAAGGGCAATCATTTTTTCATCAATCGCGCGTTGATCAAGTACGCTGAAACTACCTTGCAATGCAGGTGCGATGACATCTTCAACCGAACTTTTTGCACGCAGTACGCCTTTGCCGAGGAAACGCGCATTGTCGTTATCCCTCAATTCTACCGCTTCATATTCGCCTGTTGATGCGCCTGACGGCACGCACGCACTGCCTTTCGCTCCTGAGGCAGTTTCAACTGTGACTTTAAGAGTCGGAGTTGCACGGGAATCAATGATTTCAAGTACTTTGACAGATTTAATAATCGGCATAATAATCTCCATTCTTCATTTTTATTTATAGTTTGCTTGAAAACCTAAAATATTCACAATAAGTGTTACAAAATTGTATTCATTTTTTTAAATATTACCGCTTGTAAAACCGTAAAAGATAGTATACAATTATATTATTAAAAAAGAAACGGATTTTTAAAATGAGCGAACTGAATATTGTACTTGTAAACCCTGAAATTCCGCAAAATGCGGGTAATATCGCCCGTACCTGTGCGGCAACGGGTGCAAGGCTTCACATCATACTCCCGATGGGCTTTGCGATTGACGATAAAAAACTAAAGCGTGCGGGACTTGATTATTGGCATTATCTCGATTTAACATACTACGACTCTTTAAATGATTTTTTTGAAAAAAACGACGGTGAATATTATTATTTCACCACAAAGGGTACTAATCTGTATTCGGATATAAAATATCCCGATAAAAGTTATCTTTTCTTTGGGCGAGAAACAAAAGGACTGCCCGAAGATTTACTCTTCAAAAATAAAGACCGATGCGTTCGTCTGCCGATGTCACAGGGACTGCGCAGTTTGAATTTATCGAATACTGTGGCAATCGGTACATACGAAGTGTTACGGCAATGGAATTTCCCTGAGCTTCAAAACTACGGCAGACTCACACAGTTTGACTGGGACAACGCAAATTAAAGGAAAGGCAGGTGCGAAAATGAAAAGAATATTCCCGTTTATTTTGATTTTCACGGTTATATCTTTAACATTGTGCGCCTGCAAAGATGGGCAAACCCCAACCACTCCCACAGACATCACACAAACAC
>JAXJSX010000035.1:0-6927 GCA_036309925.1 Acutalibacteraceae bacterium
AGATAACGACAAATTCCAATTTATCGAACAGATTCAGGTGTACTTTTAGTCGTTCTTACCTTGATTCTGCTCCGTTTGCTCGTTCTTTCGCAAAAGAGAAACGACAATTTAGTTGTCGTTTCTCTTTTAATGTCATTATAAGTGATCGAAGTAAAAAAGACTGTCTTTCGACAGTCTTTTCGTTATACATTTGCAGTATCTTTTTGCTTGTGCGTTGACTTACTTTCAGCGTTTTTCAGGAGATTTTCTCTTGCGATTGAAAGCATCAACTTAATTCGGTTTTCCTGATTTGCCTCTGTCGCACCCGGATCGTAGTCGATTGCGACAATATTTGAATTAGGATGATTTTTGCGGATTGCTCTTATCATACCCTTGCCGACGATGTGATTTGGCAGACAACCAAACGGCTGTGTACAGATAATATTCTCTGTGCCCGAATGGATAAGTTCGAGCATCTCGCCTGTGAGCAACCAACCCTCACCCATCTTGTTGCCGTCGGATAAATATCCCTTTGTGAGCGACTTAATGGTTTCAAAATCGGCGGGGGCACGGAACTGCGGATACTTGTTGACCGCTTTAATCAGTTTTTTCTGGAACTTTGCCATCAAAACTTTAAGCGCACCCGAAGCAAGCGCCTTGCCGTATTTGATTTTATACTTTTTGGTGTCGACTAAATGGTGATCGCCCATAAAAATAATGAAGTCAAGTAGCCCCGGGACTGTTACCTCGCAGTCCTGAGTTGCCAAAAACTGTTCAAGATTGTTGTTGCCCAGAGGCGCATATTTTATGTAAATCTCGCCGACAACGCCCACACGCACCTTCGGGACTTTATTCAGTTTGATTTCAGCGAAAGACTGTGTGATTTCCTCAAGAGTACGGCTGATGTGCCTGATGCTCAAATTACGATTTAACAGTTCATCAGTCCATTTTTCAATAAGTCTATCGGTTTCACCGTTGACAATTTCGTAAGGGCGGGTTTGATTTGACAAAAGCATAAGCAAATCACCGTAAACCACCGCACCGAGCATCTTCAAAATCAACTGCGGAGTGAACTTAAATCCGGGATTTTTCTCCATACCCGCAAGATTGAATGAAATTACGGGGATATGTTCAAGACCGCGCTTCTTGAGTGCCTTACGAAGCAGATGAATGTAGTTGGATGCACGGCAGCCGCCGCCTGTCTGGGTTATCATCAGTGCGACTTTATTGGTATCGTACTTGCCCGATTCGATTGCATCCATCATCTGACCGATAACGAGCAATGCAGGGTAGCAGGTATCGTTATGTACACTCTGCAAGCCTTGAGTTACGATTGACTGACCTGTTGTGGTGAGCAGTTCAATGTTATAACCCGCTTCACGCATCGCACGCACGAGAAAATTGAAGTGAATGGGTAACATCTGCGGAATTAAAATGGTGTATTCTTTCCGCATTTCCTCTGTGAACAGTAATCTGCCTTCTTCGTTGTAAACAAGTTCTGCCATTTTATTCACTTCCTTTCATTTTCAGTCGAGTGTTTATCGCCTCTTTAAGACTGCGAAGTCGTATCTTCGCCGCACCTAAATTGTTAATTTCGTCGATTTTAATCTGTGTGTAAATTTTACCGCCGCTCTCCAAAATATCTTTGACTTCATCGGTGGTAATCGCATCAAGACCGCAACCAAACGACACCAACTGAACGAGATTTACATTCTCATTTTCGGTACAGTATTTCGCCGCTGCGTACAGTCTTGAATGGAATGTCCACTGATTGAGGACATTCACCTTGAAATAACCGCGCGGACGCAAACTGTCTTCTGAAATTACAACCATTTTCAGAGAGGTCAGCAAACGGTTGATGCCGTGGTTGATTTCGGGATCAACATGATACGGTCTGCCGGATAAAACAACGGTTTGCAGATTGTTATCTTTTGCGTATTTTAAGGCATTGTCGCCAAAATCGTAGATTTTGTTTTGGTATTCTTCATATGCTTTATATGCCGCTGAAACAGCCGATTTTACAACCGATTTTTTAACACCGAACTGCTCGTTGAAATATTCAGCGCAAAGTTTTGCAAAGGATTTAGCGTGGGGCGCAAAATAAGGATTTAAGAATTTAATCTCTTTGAGCGCATCAACATTCACTTTAAGAAGTTCGGGGTAGTAAGCAACAACAGGGCAGTTGTAGTGATTGTCACCCTGTTCTTCGTTGAAGTTGTAGGGCATACACGGGTAGAAGATTGTGGTGATGCCGTCGGACAGCAGTTTTTCAATGTGGCCGTGTAAAAGTTTTGCGGGATAGCAAACCGTATCAGAGGGAATAGTGTGCTGACCTGCAATATAAAGGTCACGGGTGGACAGTCCCGAAGTTACAACCTCAAAGCCCATTTCGGTGAGCAATGTATACCAGAACGGCAAAAGCTCGTACATATTAAGTCCCATCGGGATACCGATTTTACCGAGTGTGCCTTTTTTGGGTTGATAGGACATCAAAAGTCCTTTTTTAAACTCATAAGCATCAGGCAATGCTTCGGTTTTATTGCCAAGCGGTCGGTCACAACGGTTACCCGATATAAACCTTCTGCCGTTTGAGAATGTATTAACCGTGAGTTTGCAATGGTTAGTGCAGTGATTGCACTGTGCGGGGACTGATTTGCAACTAAAGTTTGCAAGTTCTTCTTTTGAAATGAGTGTACTGCTGTTGTTCGCATTTTCCTTTGCGTAAAGAGCGGCGCCGTATGCACCCATAAGTCCCGCAATTTTCGGACGAATAACATTTTTGCCGATTTCAAGTTCAAATGCACGCAAAATCGAGTCATTTAAGAATGTACCGCCTTGAACAACGATATTTTCACCGAGTTCCTTTGCCGATTTTGCACGGATAACTTTATATACTGCGTTTTTGACGACTGAAATGCTAAGGCCTGCGGAAATATCGTCAACGCCTGCGCCGTCATTCTGAGCCTGCTTTACAGAGGAATTCATAAACACAGTGCATCGTGAGCCGAGATTAACCGGATGCTTCGCTTTGAGTCCGAGTTTTGCAAATTCAGCAGAGGTGTAGCCGAGTGCGAGCGCAAAGGTTTCAATAAACGAACCGCAGCCCGATGAACAAGCCTCGTTTAACATAATTGAGTCAACGACGCCGTTTTTGAGTTTGAAACATTTCATATCCTGACCGCCGATGTCGATGATGAAATCAACATCTTTATTGAAAGTTTTAGCGGCATAGTAGTGAGCGGTGGTTTCGACGATGCCAAAATCAGCACCAAACGCATTTTTAATGAGTTCTTCACCGTAACCTGTTACAGCCACAGCCTTGATTTTAATACGGTCGCCGCATAAATCGAGGATTTTGACAAGTTCGCCCTTAACAACACCCATCGGGTCGCCGAGATTTGAGGTGTAGTGGGTGTATAAAAGTTTATCGTCTTCACTCGCCAAAACAAGTTTTGTAGTGGTAGAGCCTGCGTCAATACCGAGATATGCGTTGCCTGAATATGTAGCAATGTCGATGCGTTCAACATCGTTTTTTTCGTGACGGGCTTTGAACTCGTTATAATCTTCATCATTCTCAAAAAGCGGCGGAAGAGTGTCAGTCGAACCCTTGACCGATTTAGCCTTTTCGAGTTTCTCAAGTATTTCTTTTGTAGTACGCACCTCACCATTTTTACTGCCGAATGCCGCACCGAGTGCAACATAATACTGCGAGTTTTCAGGGAAGATGGCGTGTTCGCTGTCTAAATTGAGTGTCTTAACAAAACGGTCGCGAAGTCCGTATAAAAATGTGAGCGGACCGCCCAAAAAGCAGATTTTACCCTTGATGTCACGACCTTGCGCAAGACCTGCAATAGTCTGGTTTACGATAGCCTGGAAGATGGATGCCGCAACATCTTCTTTTGACGCACCCTGGTTTAGCAACGGCTGAATGTCGGACTTTGCGAACACTCCGCAACGTGATGCAATATTATATATTGTGTTGTGTCGCAAACTCATTTCATCGAGTTCGTTCACAGACACCGATAGCAGCGATGCCATTTGGTCGATAAACGCACCCGTACCGCCTGCACAACTGCCGTTCATTCGTTCTTCGCTGCCGCCTGTAATGAACAGGATTTTCGCATCCTCACCGCCGAGTTCGACAACCACATCAACATCGCCGATAAGAGTGTCAACCGCGATTTTTTCAGAGAACACTTCCTGTATGAACTCAAGCCCGGTCATATCCGCCACTTTAAGCGCAGCAGAGCCTGAGAGTGCAACTGTTACATTTTCGGATGTAGTTTTGGTGATAGCATCAGTCAGCATCTCAACCGCCTTTTCACGCGATTTTGAATGATGTCGCTGATAGTCGCTGTACAAAATATTGTCGCTTGCGTCAAGTACAACAACCTTTACCGTTGTTGAACCGATATCAATACCGATATGGTTGAGAGTTTGCATAAAATCAACCGTCCTTTACAATTCGCTTAACATTACTATTGTACTACAAAATAAGATAAAAATAAAGATGTTTTTTGAATTTAATTTGATTTGTCTTATAATTCGACAGTGTTCGTTAATATATTTTTTCCTATTATGTCAATATATGCACACGAAGGCTTGCCTTCTCGTGGGCAGGACACCGAGCCGGGATTGATAATGTACATTCCGTCAACATACTGAGTGTATGCAGTATGCGTGTGACCGTACAGCGCAAATGTCGCACCACGCTCTTTTGCTGCGGCAGTAAAGGTTTCGAGTCCGCCTTTCACACGGTATAAATGACCGTGGGTGAAGAAAAATCTATATCCGCAGATGTCTAAAATATCCGCTCCGGGCGCATCTGCATATAAGTCGCAGTTACCGCAAACGGTGTGAAAGTCGATGTTATCGTAAATGTACGATAAATTCTCAATTTCACGCAGGCCGTCACCGAGAAAAATCAGTTTGTCAGGGGACAGCATCTTAATAGCCTTTTCAATGTTACCGGAATATCCGTGCGAGTCTGATACAATTAAAATTCGCATTTCTACCTTCCTATTCATATGTTTTAGAGTCACTTAATATTATATATTAAAAGGAGTTGATTTTCAATATGTTAAACCGTAATTTAGAAGAAATCGCAAAAAAAGCAGGGGTAAATCCTAATGATGAACAGTTAAAACAGCAGTTATTATCGTCACTTTCAAAAGAGGATAAAGAAAAACTTGTTAAACTGCTTTCAAACAGACAGGCAGTAGATGAGATTTTAAAAACTCCGCAGGCACAGGAACTTATAAGGAAATACGGTAAAAAATAATGGATGATTTAACATCAACACTCACGCAGATGCTGTCCGATCCCGAAAAATTGGAGTCGATAAAGCAGATGGCAAGCAGTATGTTCGGCGAGCCCGAAAAACCCGCAACGCCACAGTTGCCGTCACTGCCGTCTGACATTTCACCCGAAATGATGGGCAGTATGATGAAAGTGTTATCGGCATTAAAATCACAGCCGAAAAATGACGAAAACACTGCATTTTTAATGTCACTCAAACCGCTGTTGTCAAAGGAACGAAGTGAGAGGGTAGACACCGCACTGAAATTTATGCGAATTTTCAGTATGTTGCCTGCGCTGAAAGAAAGCGGAATTTTATCAATGTTTTAGAAAGGAGCGCGCGTGTGCGTAATTATTCAATAAACGATATAAGAAATATGCAAGATGAGGCGGCGGCGCGCGTGCGTGAGATGCACAAAAAGGCGCGTCAAAAGGTGGATATGCACAATAAGGCGGTACGAAATACCGTACCGCCTGAAAGTGAAATTAAAAATCCTCCGATTAAAAAACCGCCGATTTTCGACATAAAAAAACTGATTGGCTCAGATCCCGACCGTATGCTGATTTTGTGTCTGATAATCCTTTTGTCGCAAGACAAGAAATGTGATGAATCGTTGCTTTTGGCACTCGTATACATTATGCTTTAGAGAAAACTTTTGAGTTTCTCGATGTTTCTTTCAGACATCTGCACAAATTCGTCACAAAGCGGCGCATAGCCGTTGTCCGGCTCTGAATTTTTCAGTTTTGTGATTCCGACAACGCCCATATTGTTGCCCTGTATCATCAAATCTGCAATGTGAGATGGGGTATTGTCAACTGCGGTGTTAAATAAAATCCCCATTTTACTGCCCATCTTCTGCATTGCGGGAATATCGTGGGGTTTACCGCCGATTTTTATCAGTTCTTCCATCGCTTTAAGTTCAAATTTTTTGTAGTCGTGCTGTTCTTTAATCAGTTCCTCTTTCATTTCTTGATTTTTGACTTTGTCGAGTACAGAGTCAATCGTCTCAACGCCCATTTTTGCACCTCTGTACAAATCCGACAAAAACTGTTCATCCGTTTTGTGCATAACTATCACTCCTTTGTGATAGTATGCCCGAATTATTTTAAAATACGCAAACCTTTCGGGTAATGATTTTTAAGTCTGCCTGCGCTTGCCTTGCCAAAACCGACTGTAACACCGCACACACTTACAGCGGTGTAGCCTTTTTTGTCGCAGTCAATCTCATAACCACGCAGAAAATCATAAATTTGCGTATTATCTAAATTCAAATCGAGTACATTTTTTATATTCTCAGGACTTTGCGACATATAAATTGCGTGCGACGGTTCAAAACGGTTTTTCTTGAGCATACCTGCTTGCACTCCTGCACGCAAAATATGAATACCACGCAAAATCGGGATACCGCTTGGCAGAATACTCACATTGTCACGGTGAATTTGAATGTTGCCCGTAATGCCGATGAAATTTTGATTTAAAAATTCATCGAAAATCGGGTTTTTATCGCTGTTTTCGGGGGAGATTTCATAGTTTTCGCCGGTATGTTCTGATTTTTTAAGCCTTGCAACAAAATGCCCCTCGCCTTTATCCTGCGGTAAAATTCGGCGTGCTTTGACAATATCGGGATTATCCGCAAAACGCACATACGC
>JAXJSX010000036.1:0-2890 GCA_036309925.1 Acutalibacteraceae bacterium
ATTTTATCCATTTTTTAATTCCACCAAAAACGTTGTGATTTACAACTCTTTATAAAATGCAAGTGTTTTGTAATTTCTGTCAGTCTGCGTTAAAACAAACCGTTCACAAACTTTACAAAGTGTGTTAAGTGCGTTTTCTTCGAGCCGAAAACTAAATGCTTTTTTGCGGTCGGAAAATATAATATGGCGCATTGCTTTAAGCACGCCGGAGTTTATATGTAACCCCTCGCCGCCGCATCTATCGCAGTAAAAAACACCGTCTGTTATACTAAAAACTGCGCCCTGCGGATTTTCCTCACCGCACACAGCGCATCCGAATAAGTCGGGCATATATCCCGACAAACTGCAAAATTTCAGTTCAAATACCGCCTTAACGATTCGCCTGTCCATCAGGTTTTCACTTAAAATAAACGCAGAATTGAGTGCTACACTCAAAAAGTCTGCGGCGGACTCACCTGCAGGGGCAAGGGTAGACAGCAACTCACACATATATCCGCAAAGCGCAAGTGCCTCGATGCTGTTTCTTACGCCGAAAAACACATTTATCGGCTTTGCATCGGATATTCTGTATGTGTCGTCCTTGCCTTGTTTAATGTATAATTTTGAATACGATAAAAGTTGGGTTGCGCTTAAAAACTTTGAGTTGATTTTAAGCGCATTCGGCACGAAGGCTTTAATCACACCCACGCTGTCGGTTAAGATCCAACACAGCCTGTCCGACTCCGATACCTTCATTTCCCGTATCACTAACCCCGTTACAGCTTGCGTTTCCATTTAGTAAAGCCTCCGCGGTATTTTTATATATGAGATAATCAGAGATTTTCCCCGATTTTACGAAATTTTCCCAATAGTAATTTTGCACATTGCTCACCCTAAAATAGAGTTTGCAAGGAATATAAATTTATTATAAATCGAGTCCGAAATTATGAATGGAACCTGCTCTGTTTCTCCAGCCTTCTTTAACTTTAACCCACAGTTTTAAATTGATTTTGCAACCGAAAAATTTTTCAAGTTCAATTCTCGCAGATGTACCGATTTTTTTGAGCATCGCACCGTGCTTGCCGATAACGATACCCTTGTGACTGTCACGCTCGCAGTAAATTACCGCAGATAAATCAATAATATCGTCGCGCTCATTGAACATTTCAATATCAACTGCAAGTCCGTGCGGGATTTCCTTGTCAAGATTATAAAGCAGTTTTTCACGAATCAATTCAGATGCAATTACTCTTTCGGGTTGGTCAGTCAGCGCCTCATCATCAAAGAAATGTACTGATTCTACTGCATATTCAAAGAATTTAGATTTAAGAGTGTCCATTCCGTTGCCGTCGCGTGCGCTGACAGGCAGTATTGCATCAAAATCGTAAAGTTTTGAATATTTATCAATAACAGCGAGCAAATCAGCCTTTTCACGAACGGTGTCAATTTTGTTGATAACTAAAACCGCCGGTACATTCATCTTTTTAAAACGCTGTGCAAATTCGATTTCAGCAGGTGCGATTTTTTCATCGGGTTCAACGATTAAAGCGCAGCAGTCAACATCCGCCATACCCTCTTTGACCGCCTTTACCATATTCTCGCCAAGCACGGTTTTGGGCTTGTGAAGTCCGGGAGTGTCAATGAACACTAACTGTGCATTATCCTGTGTTAAAATGCCGGTGATTTTAGTGCGTGTGGTCTGCGGTTTTGACGATACGATTGCGATTTTTGTGCCGAGTAAGCGGTTTAAAATTGATGATTTACCGACATTCGGTTTACCTACGATTGCGATAAATGCGCAAGTTGATTTTTGAGAGCTCATACTTCCTCCATTTCATAACCGGTGTTTTCGTATCCGAGTTTCTGCATTATAAGTTGCTCTTTTTCACGCATACGAACCGCCTCAATACCGCCGTTTACGTGGTCATAGCCGAGCAAATGGAGCATTGAATGTACTGTTAAAAATGCCATTTCGCGTTGGAACGGATGGTTGTATTCAATCGACTGCTTATTAGCGGTTTCAACTGAAATTACAATATCGCCGAGCATCTTGGCTTCGGTTTCGGGATTGGTGTCGTACACACCGTTTTCACCGAGAGGGAACGAGAGTACATCTGTCGGCTTGTCTATATTGCGAAACTGCAGGTTGAGTTTATGTATTTCTTCATCATCAACAAAGGAAATGTTGACTTCTGCGGAATGAGCGAAACTTTCGGTTTTAAGTACTGCAACGCAACATCTGCGCAGTAACATACGAATGCCCGTTGGCATCTTCATTTTTTTCTGCTTGTCGGTAATAGTTACTTTGATTTTGTCCATTTTGATCAACCGTTCCTTTCTTATCTTTTTCTATTTTCGTAAGCCTTTTCATAGGCCTTTACAATCGCTTGTACCAAATGATGTCTTACAACATCCTTTTGCGTAAACCTCACGATTGCTATATCTTCAACTGATTTTAAGACTTTCATTGCATCAGTCAGACCGCTTTCTTTGCCTGCAGGCAGGTCAATCTGTGTGACATCGCCTGTTACAATCATTTTTGAATTAAAGCCGAGTCGTGTCAAAAACATCTTCATCTGCTCTTTGGTGGTGTTCTGCGCTTCATCCAGAATGATGAAACTGTCATCAAGTGTGCGTCCGCGCATATACGCGAGCGGTGCAACTTCAATAGCACCCTTTTCCTGCTGTTTTTGGAAGGTTTCCGCGCCGAGCATATCGAAAAGCGCATCGTACAGCGGGCGTAAATACGGGTCGATTTTCTGCTGTAAATCGCCCGGCAAAAATCCTAATTTCTCACCGGCTTCAACTGCGGGGCGTGTCAAAATAATACGGGTGACTTGCTTTGACTTAAACGCGCGCACCGCTTCAGCCACCGCTAAATATGTCTTGCCTGTGCCTGCAGGGCCGACAC
>JAXJSX010000037.1:0-9033 GCA_036309925.1 Acutalibacteraceae bacterium
CGCTGTATGGGCGTACACTCTCGGTGTTGCAGTTGCACTTAAGAGCGGTAAAACAAACGCATCAGATGCTGCTGCTGCCATCGGTATCGGCTTACAGGCATTCTGCATCCCCGGTTCAGTTGCAGAGCAGAGAAGCGTTGGTCTTGGTCACGGTAACCTCGGCGCAATGCTCTTAAACGAAAACACAAAATGTTTCTGCTTCCTGGCAGGACACGAATCTTTCGCTGCTGCTGAAGGTGCTATCGGTATCGCTAAAACAGCAAACAAAGTTCGTAAAGAGCCGCTCCAGGTTATCTTAAACGGTCTTGGTAAAGACGCTGCATTCATCATTTCAAGAATTAACGGCTTTACTTATGTTGAAACTGACTATGATTTTGCAACAGGCGAACTCAAAATCGTTCGTTCAAAAGCATATTCTGACGGTGACCGTTCTAAAGTTCGTTGCTACGGTGCAAACGATGTTCTCGAAGGCGTTGCAATTATGCGTCACGAAAGCGTTGATGTATCTATCACAGGTAACTCAACTAACCCGACTCGTTTCCAGCACCTCGTTGCAGGTACCTACAAAAAGTGGGCGCTTGAAAACGATAAGAAATACTTCTCAGTTGCATCGGGCGGCGGCACAGGCCGTACACTTCACCCCGACAACGTTGCTGCAGGTCCTGCATCCTACGGTCTTACAGACTCAATGGGCAGAATGCACGGTGACGCTCAGTTCGCAGGTTCTTCATCTGTACCGGCTCACGTTGAAATGATGGGCTTAATCGGTATGGGTAACAACCCGATGGTTGGTGCTACCGTTGCTTGCGCAGTTGCAGTTGAAGAAGCAAGCAAATAATCAGATTTTCCTTGAACTCCGGCTAAAAGTCGGAGTTCTTTTTATAAAAACAAAACCCTGCTGATTGTAGAAATGTTCTTAGCGAACATTTCTACAACTCTATTCGCCTAACGGCGAGTTATATCACTTTCTTTTTGAAATATCTCGCCATAGGCGAGGAATTTTCAAAAGAAAATATCACGCTGACTTTAGCCAGCATATCATTTAACAGACAAAAGAAAGAGAAGACTCGTTGCAACATACGAATCTTCTCTTTTCTGTTGTTAGTGGGTTTGGGCTACTGCCCGACTGCATTTGTACATACAAATGCGATGCTGGCCTATTTATGATATTTTCCGCCGTTTGCAATCTGAAACGCACGGTATATCTGTTCACAAAGCATCACTCGCGCGAGTTGATGCGGGAAAGTCATCGGCGACATTGAAAGTTTGCATTTGGACATCGCCTTTACAGACGGGCAAAGTCCGAACGAACTGCCGATTATAAATACAATATCCGAACTGATTTGCATATCGTTTTGAATATTTTCGGATAACTTTTCAGACGACATCGTCTTACCCTCAATGCACATCGCATACACGCTCGCACCTTTGGGGATTTTATTCATAATGCTATCTGCCTCTTTTTCCAACGCCTTTTCAATCTCTTTTTGCGACGGATTGTCAGATAAGCGGTATTCGGGCAACTCAACTATTTCAAAATTGCAAAATGCCGACAGCCTTTTGGCGTATTCCGCACACGCATTTTTGAAATACGCTTCCTTTAATGTGCCAAGGCAAATAATTTTAACTCTGACCATATGTACCTCACACCGTTATAATGCGGTTACCGCTCGGGGATGCTGCTGTGAGCGTGTAGTCACGGTCGGCTTGCATACCCTCAATCAGCGTGCGGGTGCGTGTCGCACCCAATGCGATTGTCTTTTCATTGTTTTGCTCACTTAAATGTGCCAAAATAAAATGCACTGCACCCTCGTTTATAAGTCGGTAGATTTCTTCTGCGCAGTCAACATTCGATAAATGCCCGTGTTCACCCAAAATTCTGCGTTTGAGCGAAAGAGGATAATTCGGATTGTGCTGTAACATATTCACATCGTGATTACTTTCAAGCACCACAGCACGACAACCGCGCAGTGCGTTATGTACATCCTCTGAAATAACGCCCAAGTCAGTGCAAACAGCAATTTTTTCGCGCCCTGTGTCAATTACATATCCGCAACTGTCAGCACAGTCGTGACTGGTGCGAAAATGTGAAACATTAACACCTCCGAACGCAACATCGCCGTCGAGTATTCTGCAATCGACTCGCCCGTCAAAAGCGGTTTCACCGCCGAGTGCATTATATGTACCTGCGGTCATAAAAACGGGCAGTTTGAACTTCGATGCGAACACCTTAATGCCTTGCACGTGGTCGGTATGCTCGTGAGTGACGAAAATACCGTGAATTCTATTTATATCAATGTCGTTTTGTTCAAGTTCTTTTTTAAGACGCGCACAGGAAATCCCTGCGTCAATTAAAATACCGCCGTCGGATGCGCCGACATAGGTGCAGTTACCTTTACTACCCGACGCAACAGTAAAAATCTTTGGCAAAAATAAAACTCCTTACTTCCAATATTTGCGGTCAAGACTGCGAAAACGCACCGCTTGCGCAATATGTGATTTTGTGATAACTTCGCTTTCATCAAGGTCGGCAATGGTCCGTGCAACTTTCAAAATACGGTCGTACGCTCTGCCCGACATCGACAGTTTTTCAAAGGATGCCTTTAAAAATGCGTTTGCATCATTGGTTAAAATACAGTATTTTTTAAGCATCGGTGTTGTGAGCCGAGCGTTGCAGTTGACTGATGTGCCTTCGTATCTTTTCTTTTGAATTGCTCTTGCACGGTTGACTCTTTTGCGTATGTCAGCCGAACTTTCCGCCTTTTCTTTGGACGATAATTCTTCAAAATTCACAGGCGGTACTTCAATATGTAAGTCCATACGGTCGAGCATCGGTCCTGACACACGGTTTAAATATCGCGCCACCTTTGTTTCGCTGCAGATGCATTGCTTTGTCGGATGACCGTAGTAACCGCACGGACACGGATTCATCGCCGCAACAAACATCGCATTGCACGGGTATGACAATGTACCCGACACTCGTGAAATGTTCACCACACCGTCTTCAAGCGGCTGGCGCAGAGTTTCCATTGCAGATTTTGAAAATTCGGGCAGTTCATCTAAAAACAACACACCGTTGTGCGCAAGTGAAATCTCACCGGGAGTCGGCACAGATCCGCCGCCCGACAATGCCGCAGCAGATACTGTATGGTGCGGTGACCGAAACGGGCGTTGTTGAATCAATGCTGATCCCGAAGGCAGTTCGCCTGCTACCGAGTAGATTGATGTAGTGTCAATCGCTTCTTCAAAAGTCATATCGGGTAAAATCGACGGTATGCGCTTTGCAAGCATACTTTTACCCGAACCCGGCGGGCCGATTAGCAATACATTATGACCGCCTGCCGCCGCGATTTCAAGTGCGCGCTTTGCAAATTGCTGACCTGCGACATCTGAAAAATCAAGATAATTTTTATCTGACTCAAACGAAATATCGGGCGGGGACGCCTTTTCAATTTGAGCGGCACCGTTTAAGTGGGCAATCAGCATATTAACATTGCTCACCGGGTACACATCAATACCTTTAACAATAGACGCTTGCTGTGCGATTTCAGCAGGCACAAACATACGCTTGTAACCGCATTTTTTTGCGGCAATCGTCATTGATAAAAGCCCTTTGATCGGGCGAACCGTACCCGAAAGCGACAACTCACCTGCAAAAACAGCATCGTCAAGGTTGCAACTTATCATTTCGCTCGCCGCCATAATACCGACCAAAATCGGCAAATCGTAAACCGAGCCTTCCTTTTTTATATCTGCAGGCGCAAGATTAACAGTTATACGGCTGACAGGGAAGTCATAACCGCTGTTTCGCATTGCAGAACGCACTCTATCGCGCGATTCTCTCACAGATGCGTCAGGCAATCCGACTACATCAAATGCGGGCAGTCCTGCACTTAAATTAGTTTCAATCTCAATTTCATATGCGGATATGCCCCACACACCCATACTGTGAAGTTTAGAAAACATCAGTTAACCTCCATAATTTTATAAAGCAACTGTTTTTGTTCTTCCCGTTTGTGTATGATTTCAGCATCATCTGAATTGGCATATCGCACACTGAAATACAACCCGTTTTCAATGTCCTTGTCGTAGTTGTAATGCATTTCATTGAAGTCTGAAATTAACTTTTGCCCAAACGCACTTTTATCATCAATTCTATATGACTTGCCGTTGTTATCGGGCAACTGCGAATTTTCAAAATATCCTTGTTGGTCTAACTGCTCAAATCTGTCTTCATCTGTAATGATTAAAAAGCAACGATCACTCATCAATTCACCCGAAGTGCCTGTGCCTGTGAGTTGCGGAAATTGGAATTCGAGTCCATATTACCGTAAGACATATTGCAAATCTGAACATTCACTTCACCGTCGCCGTTAATATCGTCACCTAGTGCGCAAAGCTCTTTGTTGAGTGCAGTTGCGAGTGCTGTCGTGTCACTTCGTGAGGTGTAAAGTATGATTTGGTAGTCATATTGCGGAGTGTCTATATATTGCCAAATACCGATTACCGCCACAAATACCAAAAACACCGATATAATCGTGTGCCATTTATAATGATACCAAAAGTTTTCTAATTTCGCTCTCACTTGTCAACCTCGCACAAATATGACAATACGAAAGCGGCTGATGTGTTCCAATAAATAGTGATTTCATTTGAAGTATATGACCAAACGTGGTCGATAAAGCAAGCCGCACTCGGTTTGCCTTCTGCATCCCACGGGCGTTCACGGTCGTTAGGACCGCCCGATACAAAACCGGGGATGGGCTCGTCAATACCGTCTGCCTCCATAGGTCTGTGATGCGGGTGCATAATCGGATCAGAGCCGAAACCCGAAACATAGCATTTTGAAATGAGGTTTCTGCCGAAGATGTAAGACATACAACCACGGATACATTCATCATAATGGTTGGTTTTGAGTAAAATTGCGACTGAAATCATATTGAAAAGTTCGTTTGTCAGTCCCGCATTCGAGCCCCAATAATAGTCGGACTCTTGTGTGTCATTCCACTCTTTCATAGCAACTTCGTAGGCATTATTTGACCAGATTTCATATCTTCTGTCGGCTTCCAGTGCCATATCCGCAATGATTTGCGCCTTGAATTTTTCGTCTGCACCGTCTGTGAGCGCATAACACATCGAGCCGTAACCGCCTTGATTATATGCACCGCCTGCGGTTTTTGAAAATTCTTCTTTATAGTAAGATTTAAAATCTTCCTCGTATTTTTTATCGTTTGTTAAGCGGAACAATTCAGCAGCCGCCCAATAAAGTTCATCGTATGCACAGCCGTCGCCGTATGTACCGCCGCCGCACGGGGGAGTTTCGGTGTAATTCACGGGGATGACATCAATATTCGCCTTTGCAAAATCATATGCACGAATTGCCGCACCGAAAAGTCTGTCGGAAAATGCAAGGTCGTATTCTCGGTAGTTTCTGGAAGCCGCCGCCATTGCCGCAGCAAAACCTGCAGTTGCCTGCAAAGAATACGGAGATACATAAATCTCACTTTCGTCATTTTCGGGCATAATCAGTTCAGGCATATTTGTAGCGCACAGTTTATGATGCACACCGCCGTTTAAATCCTGCATTTTAAGCATCCACTCGATTTCATAGCGTGCTTCGTTTAAAATGTCAGGGACACCGTTACCGCTTTCGGGGATGTTCAAATTGATGCTGTGGGATTTGGGGAACAATTCGTAAATGTACATCAAATTATGTATACATTGATTTGCGGGAGTCATATATCTGCCAAAATCGCCTGCATCGTGCCAACCGCCTGTGACATCGGTAAGTTCAGTTTCACAGTCGGGTGCGATTTTAGCACTTTTCTGCAAATGACAAGCAGCGTGCTTGTATACACCTGCGTGCTCTTCGGATAATTCACAACCGCATCGTTGGAAATACAAAGCCTTGATTGTCGCACGGGTTGCATCTGTGTAGATGCAGTCGCCGATGATAAACGGATAAGACTTACCGTTTTCGTTTTCAATGTAATATTTACCGTTGTCTTTAAGGTCACTGAAATCATATTTGTAAACACTAACTTTGTTTGTAGTGTCGAAAACGGGAATATCAGCACGACTGCTGAAAACCACCTCACCGCTGTCTGCGTTCACAACCCTGAACTCACCGCCACAGTCTTTTGCAATCGCAACTTTACTGTGCAGGCGTTCGTATCCCAACTGATTTACTGCAATGTCAATATTGTATTCCATAATGATTTCCTTTCTATTTCAAATATTCGCAGATACTTTGAACATCGTTGCATTTACCGGTCTTTTCATCTATATCGAAAATAACACCGCAAAGTATGCTCTCGCCGTTTGCAAACTCAAAGGGCGCAGGAAGCATATCTTTAACTTTAGCAATCGCAATTTCGGGTGCAATACCGAGGACTGATTGATGCGCACCGGTCATACCGACATCGGTGATATAGCCTGTGCCTTCGGGTAGAATTTGAGCGTCGGAGGTTTGGACGTGAGTGTGTGTGCCGAACACCGCAGACACCCTGCCGTCGAGATAAAACCCCATTGCACGCTTTTCGCTTGTTGCCTCAGCGTGAAAATCGAGTAAGATTATCTTTACACCCTGCGATTTTAAATCATCAACTATTTTATCTACAATCGAAAATGGATTTATCGGCGCAGATACATATAAAAATCCGAGCAGATTTATCACACCGACTTGCACCCTGCCCATATCGTAAACAGTATAGCCTTTGCCGTGTGCCTTTTCTGTGTAGTTTGCAGGGCGGATTACACAGTCGTTGTTATCCAACACTTCGTAAAACTCTTTTCTGCGGAAAACGTGATTGCCTGTTGTGATAATATCCGCACCGCTCACAAAAATATCATCAGATGTCTGCTTTACAATACCGTTTTTATCGTGTGAATTTTCACCGTTTACAATACATAAATCAATGTTGTGTTTTAACTTTAAAGCGGGCAACAGTTTGCGAAGTGTATTACATCCGCAAGACCCGCAAACATCTCCGATACATAGAATTTTCATACAATCACCTTAAATTGAATCAATGTAACTCTGTAAAATCATAACCGCCGCTACTGCATCAACAACTGCCTTGCGTTTTTTACCTCTTGTGTTGGTGACATTCAGCGCCTTGTGCGACATAACCGTCGTGCAACGCTCGTCCCACATCACAATCTCAATCCCGGTTTGCTCACCGATGATACTTGCAATGCGCTCACATTCGGTTGCACGCTCGCCTTTACTCCCGTCCATATTAAGCGGTAAGCCGACAACAATTCGTGCAGGCTTGATTTCTTTTGCACATTCAACAATTTTTTCAATCAGTCTTTGTTCATTATGCTCGTGTATCACCGTTTTCGGAGATGCGAGCATTCCCAATGCGTCACATTCGGAGATGCCGGTTCTGGCAAGCCCCAAATCAATTCCCATCATCTTCATTTTACCAAAGTTCAACCTTACCTGTCAGTTCTGATACATTTTCAATGTTGTTGTCGATTAAATATTTTTCCATACCGTCAATAATTTTGAGCGGTGCATAAGGATCACGGAACATAGCACAGCCAACTTGGATTGCAGATGCGCCCGCGAGCATAATCTCAATGGCATCTTCAGCGGTTGAAATACCACCCATACCCACAATCGGAATTTTAACGCGGTTGTACACTTGATTTACCATACGCACGGCAACAGGGAATACAGCAGGACCGGAAAGACCGCCTGTGTTGTTGTGAAGTATCGGTCTGCGGGTATTGATGTCAATTCGCATACCTGTGATAGTGTTGATGAGCGACAAAGCGTCTGCACCCGCACTTTCAGCCGCAACAGCAATTTCACCGATGTCGGTTACATTCGGCGATAACTTAACCATTAACTTTTTAGTGGTATGACTGCGAACAAGCGATACGATGTTCTCAACCATTTTCGGATTAGTACCAAATGCTACACCGCCCGACTTTACATTCGGACAAGAAATGTTCATTTCAATCATTTCAATCGGGGTATCTTCAAGAGCGTCTGCCACTTTGCAGTAATCATCTTCACAAGCACCTGCGATGTTCGGGATGGTAACAATGTCTTTCTGAAGTAACCACGGTAAATCAATGCTTTTAAAGTAGTCAACGCCGGGATTTTGAAGTCCTACCGAATTGAGCATACCTGACGGAGTCTCCGCAATTCTCACAGGGGGATTGCCGTCCTTTTTGTTGATTGTCATACCCTTGCAGGAAATACCTCCGAGGCGCGCTATATCGTAAGCGTCATCATATTCACGGCCGAAACCGTAAGTGCCTGATGCCGCAATAACGGGATTTTTAAATTCCACCCCGCAAATATTAACAGATAATCTTGACATAAAACTTCCTCCAATATACAATATATCACTTTCTATTATAACAGTAATTTGCCTTTTTTGCAACGGTTTAATACCCGAATTTATACACAGTTTGTAATTTTTTAATTATTAGATTTAAACCTTGCAAAATGCTTGACAATCGGGCATATTTTTTGTATAATATTTTAAATGAACTGATAAAATATATTTTATTGAAGGAGATAAATCTTATGGCAAGAGAAGTTTTACTCACCCCGCAAGGACTTAAAGAATTACAGGACGAACTTGATATACTCAAAACCGAAAAACGAACCGAAATTGCAGAAAAAATTAAGGTTGCGCGTTCTTTCGGTGACTTATCCGAAAACAGCGAATACGATGAAGCTAAAAACGATCAGGCTAAACTCGAAGCGCGTATCGCAGAAGTTGAAGCGATGCTTAAAAACGCAAAGGTTGTTGAAGAACATTTCATTGATAAAAATGTCATCAATATCGGTACAAAGTTCAAACTTTTAGATGTTGAACTCGGCGAAGTAACCGAATATCAACTGGTAGGTTCGGCTGAATCCGATCCGATTTCAGGTAAACTTGCAGACGATTCGCCTGTAGGTAAAGCCGTATTCGGCAAAAGAGCAGGTGAAACCGTTGTCGCTGAAACTCCCGGCGGCGAACTTGAATTCAAAATCGAGGAGATCTTAAAGTAATTTTCTATAAG
>JAXJSX010000038.1:0-2615 GCA_036309925.1 Acutalibacteraceae bacterium
AAGATGGTTTTATCAGGTCAGATCAATCAGGTTTTTGGGGTGGGGTGCTGAATAGTTACCAATATTTTTAAAAATCCTAATATATGTTTTTTTAACCGGGTAATTCAGTTGCTATATTTCATCTCTTGTCAGCTCAAGTTTATCTTTTGGTCAAGGTGGATCGTCTTGATGTTATGTTCTGCCAAGTTTAGTCTTGCAGCTGCGAATTGGGAGTCTAAACCAGGACACCGTACAGAACGATTGAGTCTGTACGGTGTTTTTCTATGTGCAAATGTACTAAAAGTATACTAATATTTTTGGATTGCGCAATAGTATTAAATATGGTAAAATATAAGTGCGACATAATTTCATTTTTTCTACGTAAACTAAAGTGTGCATTTTTGCTTTTTAATCAGGTAAAAATGCATGCTCCTTAGTCATACTTGTTTACGTAGAAGCATGTATTGAAATTGTGTCGCAGCAATTGGAGCAGTGCGTTTTTCGTGCGTACAGCTTCGGTTGTGCGCATTTTTTATTCTCGGGGAGGGAGTTTTGATGAAAAAGGCAATATCAATCTTACTGTCAGTTATCTTAGTTTTCAGCTGTGTCAGCTTTTCTTCTATGCCTGTTAATGCTATAACAGACTACACAACCGGAGAGACAGAAGATGGCATTTTTTATCGTATCGACAACGAAACGGGTGAACTAACAGTTACATGGGCAGATTTCAACACAACCGATTTAGTTATCCCGGCATATATCGACGGGAAGCCTGTAACGACGATTGGTGATAATTTCTTGTGTGACACGCCAAACCCGAATTTGAGGAGCGTTGTAATTCCGGATACGGTAAAAAATATCCGATTTAACGCCTTTGCAAACTGTATTAATCTCGAATCGGTAGTAATGTCGGAAAATATCGAGTATGTTGAAGATTGCGTTTTTTTCAACACCGCATTAACAAACGATGAATCAAATTGGGATAACGGTTCGCTGTATATTGGAAAGTTATTATACGGTGTTTCCACTGATTATTCCGGGGAGTTTGTAATCAAAGACGGAACAAGAGTGATCGGAAGCAATTGCTTTTGCAGCAGATACAGCGGAAAAGGTTGCGAAAAAATAACGAATATCGTCATTCCCGATTCAGTTGTAAGTATTGGTGTGTTTTCGTTTTATAATTGTATAAGTCTTACCTCTATTGATATTCCCGACTCTGTAAAATACATTGATAATGTTGCGTTTAGTCAATGTATTAATCTATCAACAATAAACATCAATACATCAAATCTGACATACGTTGGTCAGAATATTTTAAGAGAAACAGCATACTACCATAATTCCTCCAACTGGCAGGATGATGTTCTGTACTTGAATACAGCGGCTTTATGCGGAAAAGACGATATCGAAGATTTGGTAATAAAGGAAGGAACCGAAATCATTGCCGATTATGCTTTTGGCTGCAAGTCCGGCGTTTCTTCTGCCAGTTTGCCAAACAGTTTAAGAATCATATGCGATTTGGCATTTGATGATTTGCACGCCTTGCCGTCCATCGAATTACCTGATGGTGTTGAGTATATCGGAAAAAGCGCGTTTGACGGCTGCGATTTGCTGACCGAGCTTGATATTCCAAGCAGTGTTAACTATATAGGCTTGTTTGCTTTTAACCGCACAGATAATCTTGAAAAACTGATTATCAGAAATCCTGAATGTACTATTATAGACAATCATGAAGAATATGCAGGCGGAGCATACTCTGTTAACCCCAACACTACCGTTTATGGATATACAGGTTCAACTGCTGAAGTATTCGCAAATAATAATGGCGTGAATTTTGTGCAGTTATTTGAAGAATCAGGGACAACTGGCGATTGCACATGGACATTTGATAATGTGTCGGGTACTCTAAATATTGTGCCCTCCCCGAAAAAACAGACAAAAAACGCAGGCAAAAAACCGAATGAAAAGAATGACAAATATAATACAAAATTGCTCTATCCGACCGCATTTATTCCACGGTTCGCTTGACAATGAGCCTCTGAAAGTATGATTTCAGGCACGGTGGCGCGGTGGCACGCGCCTTGGCAAGATAAGCCTATCATACTTTCTCACTCATTGTCAAGCGACTTTCGCGGCATAAACGCTGCGAAGATGCTCCTCGAATTCGTTCGGGGACATCCAACCGATGCCCGAATGGGGACGGACGGCATTGTAGTAGGTTTCAATATAGGCGAAAATATCCGCCTGCGCCTCTGCGCGGGTTTTGTAATGTTTGTGGTGTACAAGCTCGTTTTTGAGACAGCTGAAGAAGTTTTCGGCGACAGCGTTGTCATACGGATCGCCTTTGCGTGACATGCTTTGCGTAATATCAAAATTGGCAAGCGCTTCGCGGTATTTGTTGGACGCGTACTGAACGCCCCTGTCGCTGTGGAAAATCAGCTCGCCGTCGGGTTTCTGCCTGTTGTACGCCATCGAGAGGGCGGCAACAACGAGATTGGCGTCAATGCGCTCAGAAAAAGCATAGCCGACGATTTTCTTGGTGCATAAATCCTTGACGGTGGCGAGATACAGCCAGCCTTCATCGGTTCTGATGTAGGTGATATCACCGACCCACTTGGAATTGGGGATATCGGCGA
>JAXJSX010000039.1:0-7456 GCA_036309925.1 Acutalibacteraceae bacterium
GTTGAAACCTATGAAAAATGCACTCGTATGCACGTTTACGAGCGTTCACCCTATGCAGGCGCACTCGTATTCGCGGCATTTTCAGGCAGTCACCAGGATGCTATCGCAAAGGGTATGAAATGGCGTGAAGAGAAAGATCTCCACCGTTGGACTGTGCCTTACATTCCAATTGATCCGACTGACATCAGCCGTACATATGATGCAGATGTTATCCGTGTTAATTCACAAAGCGGTAAAGGCGGTATCGGCTATCTGCTCGAACAGGCTTACGGATATATTCTCCCGCCGCAAATGCGTGAACATTTCAGTTATCATTGCAAGAGCATATCCGACCACGAACACCGCGAACTCAAAAGCGAAGATGTTCTGCGTATCTTTAAATCGACATATTTCGACTGTGAAAAACCGATTTCTGTTGCAAATATGGATTTTGTGCAAAAAAATGACACCGTTGAAGCGTATGTAACATTCGAGCGTGACGGTATCAAACAAACTGTTCACGCATCGGGTAACGGTTCGCTCAATGCTGTAAGCAACGCACTCAAAGCATACACAGGCGACAGTTACAAACTGCTTGTCTATACCGAACACAGTATGGAAAGCAGAGGTTCAAACAGTACCGCTGCTGCATACATCGGCATCCAAAGTGCTGACGGCAAAATGAGTTGGGGTGCGGGTGCAAATACTGATATTATCCGCGCGAGTGCCAACGCATTGCTCAGCGCATACAATAGCAGTATCCGCAAATAAGGAGGAATTCTAATGGGTATGACAATGACACAAAAAATACTTGCCGCACACGCAGGCCTTGACAGCGTGCAGGCAGGTCAACTTATAAATGCAAAACTCGACATCGTACTTGGCAACGACATTACCACCCCTGTTGCAGTAAATGAGTTTACAAAATCGGGTTTTGAAAATGTATTCGATAAAGACAGAATTGCAATCGTACTCGACCACTTTGTCCCGAATAAAGATATTAAGGCCGCAGAGCAGTCCAAAACTTGCCGTGAATTTGCTTGTTCACATTGCATCAGCCATTTCTATGATGTCGGCAAAATGGGTATTGAACACGCATTGCTCCCTGAACAGGGCGTTGTAACAGCGGGCGATTGTATCATCGGCGCTGACAGCCACACTTGTACATACGGCGCACTCGGCGCATTTTCAACAGGCGTCGGCAGTACGGATATGGCGGCAGGTATGGCAACAGGTATGGCGTGGTTTAAAGTGCCGTCGGCTATCAAATTTGAACTCACAGGAACCCTTGCATCTAATTGCAGCGGTAAAGATGTAATTTTGTCAATCATCGGTCAAATCGGTGTTGACGGCGCACTCTATAAGAGTATGGAATTTGTCGGTGACGGCGTTAAAACTCTCACAATGGACGATCGCCTTTGCATTTGCAATATGGCAATCGAGGCAGGCGCTAAAAACGGTATTTTCCCGGTGGACGACATCACTTTAGAGTATCTCAATGACAGAAGTGAACGCACTCCGATTGTCTATACCGCAGACGATGACGCTGAATACGAACAGACAATCAAAATTGATCTGTCAACCATCACCCCGACTGTAAGTTGTCCGCATCTTCCCGAAAATACACATCCTGCAAAAGAACTTTCTGATATAAAAATCGATCAGGTTGTCATCGGCAGTTGTACTAACGGCAGAATGGAAGATATGGAAACCGCCTACAAAATCTTGAACGGTAAAAAAATCGCAGACGGCGTCAGATGTATCATTATCCCTGCAACAATGCAGATTATGCGTGAATGTACCGAGCGTGGATATATCACCGCATTCATCGACGCAGGAGCAGTAGTATCAACTCCGACTTGCGGTCCGTGCTTGGGAGGTTATATGGGTATACTCGCAGCAGGTGAGCGTTGTATAGCAACCACAAACCGTAACTTTGTCGGCAGAATGGGCCACGTAGACAGTGAAGTATACCTCGCATCTCCCGCAACCGCTGCTACAAGCGCACTTACAGGCTACATCACCGAACCGAAGGAGGATTAACTAATGAACACTAAAGGAAGAGTTTTTAAATATCCCGATAATGTCGATACCGATGTTATCATCCCTGCTCGTTACCTTAACACTCCTGATGCAAAAGAACTTGCGCTTCATTGTATGGAAGACATCGACACCGAATTTGTTAAAAAAGTAAATCCGGGCGACGTAATGGTAGCAGGTTGGAATTTCGGTTGCGGTTCCTCCCGTGAACACGCACCGCTTGTTATCAAAACTTGCGGTACAGGTTGTGTAATTGCAAAAAGTTTTGCACGAATTTTCTATCGTAACGCAATCAATATCGGTCTTCCGATTTTAGAGTGCCCCGAAGCAGTAGATAAAATCTCTGCAGGAGATGAAGTTGAAGTGGATTTCGATACAGGTGTTATCACAAACTGCACTACAGGTGAAAGTTTTAAAGCACAGCCGTTCCCGGAATTCATCCAAAACATCATCAAAAAAGGCGGTTTGCTCGCATCTTTAAAGTAAAGGGGAAAACTTATGAAGAAAAATATAGCAGTTATTCGCGGCGATGGTATCGGGCCTGAAATTGTAAATGAAGCATTGAAAGTTCTTAATGCCGTAGCCGAAATTTACGGTCACGAATTTGAATACACCGATGTTGATATGGGCGGTTGCGCTATTGATAAATGGGGCGATCCGTTGCCTGAAGATATGTTACAAAAATGTCTTCAGTCAGACAGCGTGTTACTTGGCGCAGTAGGCGGAAACAAATGGAATGATGTCCCCGGCGACAGACGTCCTGAAAAAGGACTTCTTCGTCTTCGTGCGGGAATGGGTGTGTACAGTAATAACCGCCCTGCAAAAATTTGGCCGCAACTCGCATCTGCGTCACCGCTTTGCGAGTCGATCGTTGAAAAGGGAATTGATTTTATCATCGTTCGTGAACTTATCGGCGGTATTTATTTCGGCACACATCAAACAAATATCGTAAACGATGAAAAACGCGCTGACGATATAATGAGTTACAGCGAAAGCGAAATCGAGAGAATCGGCAGAATCGGTTTTGAAACCGCAAGAAAACGCAGTAAAAAACTGTGTTCGGTTGAAAAGAGCAATGTACTTGATACCAGCCGACTTTGGAAAGCGGTTATGCATCGTCTTGCTGAAGAATACCCCGATGTCGAACTTTCTGATATGCTTGTAGACAACTGTGCAATGCAGATCGTTAAAAATCCCGCACAGTTTGATGTAATCGTAACAGAAAATATGTTTGGTGACATCTTATCAGACGAAGCATCAATGATTACAGGCTCAATCGGTATGATTCCGTCATCAAGTCTTGGTGATGGCACATTAGGACTTTACGAGCCTATCCACGGATCCGCACCTGACATTGCGGGAATGGATATTGCAAACCCGATTGGCACTATCCTTTCGGCTGCAATGATGCTCCGTTACAGTTTCGATATGCCGAGTGAAGCAGATGCAATCGAAAACGCAGTTTCCGCTGTATTAGATGAAGGCTGGCGTACTGCTGATATTATGCCGACAGATGAAAATGAAGCTAAGAACTGCAAAAAAGCCGGTTGCGCACAAATCGGCACACTTATAGTTGAAAAAATCGTGAAAGGATGATAAAATGATATTGTCAGGTTC
This sequence comes from Acutalibacteraceae bacterium, assembly GCA_036309925.1. Lineage (GTDB taxonomy): Bacteria > Bacillota > Clostridia > Oscillospirales > Acutalibacteraceae > RUG14109. The sequence continues at coordinate 3,637 of JAXJSX010000039.1, forward strand.
AGATATCGTTGTCCGTACCTTAATCGAACAAGGTTGCGAAGTTGTGTTCGGTTACCCGGGCGGACAGGTTATCAACATTTATGATTCGCTTTATAAATACCAGGACGAACTCAAGCACGTGCTCACCGCACATGAGCAGGGTGCATCCCACGCGGCTGACGGTTACGCACGAGCAACCGGCAAAACCGGTGTTGTAATCGCAACTTCGGGCCCGGGTGCTACAAACCTTGTCACAGGCATTGCCACAGCATATCTTGATTCAGTCCCGATGGTCGCTATCACAGGTAATGTACCCAGTTCACAAATCGGTACAGACAGTTTCCAGGAAATCGACATCACAGGTATTACATTGCCGATAACAAAGCACAATTACTTTGTGGGCAAAATCGAAGATTTGGCTGACACCATCCGTGAAGCGTTTAAACTCGCATCTTCAGGCAGACCGGGCCCTGTGCTTATTGATGTTCCGAAGGATATCCAAATCGCAAAGCATGAATATGTACCGAACGAACCTGTTACTCTTGATACAAAAAAGAGTGCAAAGGATATTCGTATAGATGAAGCCGCTGAATGTATCAGCAAGGCTGAACGCCCGTTTATCTATGTCGGCGGCGGTATCATTGCAAGCGAAGCGCAAGCAGAAGCACTCGAACTTGCAGAAATCATTGATGCACCCGTAGGCTGTTCAATGATGGGACTTTCCGCAATCCCGACAGACCATCCGCGTTTCCTCGGTATGCAGGGTATGCACGGCCATTACGCATCATCTATGGCAATGCACAACGCAGACTGCATCATCGCACTCGGTGCGCGTTTCAACGACCGTGTAACAGGTAATCGTTCAAAATTTGCAGTCGGTGCTAAAATCGTACATATAGATGTAGACGGCGCAGAACTCGGTAAAACAGTCAATGCAACACATTGTCTGAGAGGCGATGTTAAAGAAACGCTTAAAAAGTTAAATAAGAAACTTCAAAAGACACCTCACGAGCGTTGGCAGAGATTTGTCGCTCAACTTCGTGAAGACGAATACCATACACTCGACCGCAGAGACGGTATGACTCCGCGCAACGCAATTCTCACCTTAAATAAACATTTAGGTGAGAATACTGCAGTTGCTACCGATGTCGGTCAACATCAAATGTGGGCAGCCCAAACACTCAATTTCAAGCGTAGCCGTAAATTTATTTCAAGCGGCGGACTTGGTACAATGGGTTTTGGTATGGGTGCTGCAATCGGTGCGGCGTTCGGCACAAAAGAGAAAACAGTTTTAGTTACAGGCGACGGCAGTTTCGGTATGTGTTTAAATGAACTTGCTACCGCTGTCAAAGAGAATGTACCGCTTGTAATCTTACTTCTCAATAACGGCGTTCTCGGTATGGTTCGCCAATGGCAGACTTTGTTTTTCGATAAACACTATTCAAATACCGTGCTTGACCGTCAGACTGACTTTGTAAAACTCGCAGAGGCGTTTGGTGCAAAGGGCGTTAAAGTAACCACAGTCGAAGAGCTTGATAAAGCACTTGAAACAGCGTTTTCGTCAGACGGTGTTCATTTGGTTGAATGTATCATAGATAAAGATGAATTTGTTCTTCCGATGTTACCGCCGGGTGGCTCAATGGATGACATAATTGTAAAGGTGGGTGAATAATATGCAAAGATTTACTGTTGCCGTACTGGTACGAAACCAGTTTGGTGTACTCAACCGCGTTACAAGTATGTTCAGACGCCGTCAGTTCAACATTGACTGCTTAACCGTTAGTGAAACAGAATCCGCTGATTATTCACGAATTACCGTTTTATTCGACGGTGAAGAACACAACAAAAATCAACTTATTGACCAACTTTACAAATTACCTGATGTCTGCTCAATCAAAGAACTTCACGCAGACAATACCGTCAGCAGCGAACTTATGCTCATAAAGATGAAAAATGAGCCGGGTACACGCGAGGAAATTCGCGCAGCAGCTGATGCGTTCAACGCTAAAACGATCGACTATACACGCGATTCGATTGTATTTCAGCTTACAGACAACAGCCGCAGAATTGACGATTTTATTCATCTTATGCGCGACTACACAATTTTGGAAATTTGCCGTACGGGCATTGTTTCGCTTGAAAAAGGTGACACAACTATTCGTAAGGTAACAAATCTATAAATTCATATATTTTAGAAAGAGGTTTTTATTATGGCAAGAATTTTTTATCAACAGGACTGTGATCTTCAGAAGTTAAGCGGTAAAACCGTTGCAATTATCGGTTACGGCTCACAGGGACACGCACACGCACTCAACTTAAAAGACAGCGGTGTAGATGTTATCGTAGGTCTTTACGAAGGCAGTAAAAGTTGGGCAAAAGCAGAAGCACAGGGCCTTAAAGTTATGACATCTGCTGACGCTGCTAAGAATGCTGATGTAATTATGATCCTCATCAACGATGAAAAACAGGCTAAACTTTATAAAGAAAGCATCGAACCCAACCTCACAGAAGGCAAAACTCTTGCATTCGCACACGGTTTCAACATCCACTTTGGTTGCATCAAACCGCCGAAGAATGTAAACGTTATTATGGTTGCTCCTAAAGGTCCTGGCCACACTGTAAGAAGTGAGTACCAGGCAGGTAAAGGCGTACCGTGCCTTATCGCAGTTGAACAGGACGCTACAGGCGATGCTTGGGATATCGGTCTTGCATATGCACTTGGTATCGGCGGCGCTCGTGCAGGTGTTCTTGAAACCAACTTCCGTACAGAAACAGAAACTGACCTTTTTGGTGAACAGGCAGTTCTTTGCGGCGGTGTTTGCGCACTTATGCAGGCAGGTTTTGAAACTCTCGTTGAAGCAGGTTACGATCCGAGAAACGCTTACTTTGAATGTATCCACGAAATGAAACTCATCGTTGATCTTATCTACCAGAGCGGTTTCAGCGGTATGCGTTATTCAATCTCCAACACTGCTGAATACGGTGACTATATCACAGGCCCGAAGATCATCACAGAAGATACCAAGAAGGCTATGAAACAGGTTCTCAAAGACATCCAGGACGGCACATTCGCAAAAGACTTCTTGCTTGATATGTCAGACGCAGGCAGCCAGGTACACTTCAACGCTATGCGTAAGATCGCAAGTGAACATCCGTCTGAAATCGTTGGCGAAGACATCCGTAAACTTTACAGCTGGAGCGACGAAGATAAACTTATCAATAACTAATCAAGAGGGATTATTATGGTTAGTAACAAACTTAAAGAGGGTCCTCAAAATGCACCTCACCGTGCATTGTATCACGCATTAGGACTCACAAAAGAAGAAATCAGCCGTCCGCTTGTCGGTATCGTTAGTTCGTATAACGAAATCGTACCCGGACATATGAACATCGACAAAATTGTTGAAGCCGTTAAACTCGGCGTCGCAATGGCAGGCGGAACTCCGAGAGTATTCCCTGCAATCGCTGTTTGTGACGGCATTGCAATGGGCCACAAGGGAATGAAATATTCCCTTGTTACCCGTGACCTTATCGCAGACTCAACCGAGGCTATGGCACTGGCACACGGCTTTGACGCACTTGTAATGGTTCCCAACTGTGATAAAAATGTACCCGGTCTTTTAATGGCTGCGGCAAGACTTAATATTCCGACTGTGTTTGTCAGCGGCGGTCCGATGCTCGCAGGTCACATAGGCGGTGCAAAGACAAGTTTTTCATCAATCTCCGAAGCGGTTGGCCAATTTAATGCCGGCAAAATTGATGAAGAAAAGTTATATGAATTGGCAGATTTTTTTAAGGTTTTTGCAGATAGTACACGTATTCGTATTTTATATGTTTTAAA
>JAXJSX010000040.1:0-3677 GCA_036309925.1 Acutalibacteraceae bacterium
CAAAATCTTCACTATTGTGGTAAAATAGATTTTGTTATCCGGGTGTGGCGCAGCTGGTAGCGCGCTTGTCTGGGGGGCAAGAGGCCGTGGGTTCAAGTCCCGCCACTCGGACCAGAAAACACAGAGCAGATTTTTCTGCTCTGTGTTTTTGTTTAATCAAAAAGGAACTTGATCGCTCTACGACTCATATTACTAACTCTCTTTTGGCTTTTGCGTATTCAGTTATAATATCTTCCACAACAAAGTCATCTTCGGTTTTGCCGTCATCACTATTAAACCAAAGCCAAGATACAACATAGTCGGTAAACCATCTTTTTTCCGCTAAAGCTATATTGGCTTTACCAAAGTGCATCCAATCTGAATCACGGCCGGCATCAATGTAAACACCTTTATTGATTTTTTTGAGTCCATACTTAGTATACTCGTTATCAATTTTTAGCCACATTACCTCAAGGTTTTTTTCTTCTTCGAGAATTTTATCTTCATTTAAAACTATTTCTACTTTTAACATAAAAACAACTCCTTTTTAATGCTCTCATTATAATTATTGGTGTGTCCGATTATCGGTACAATACTTTGTTTTTTCACCATAAAAAACTATTGTCTTTTGCCCGGAAGTATGGTATAATGATAGTAATTTGAAATATTATACTCGAAAGAGGTTACAACAATGGGACTTAGAGATTTACTTCTTGGCTCGTACAGCAAACGCGAGCTGAAAAAAATCGAACCGATCAAAAAAGCTGTCCTCAATTTAGAGGAAAAATTTAAGGCATATTCCGACGCTGAACTTCGTGCAATGACAGACGAATTCAAAGCACGACTTCAGTCAGGCGAAACCACTGACGACATTTTACCCGAGGCATTTGCAGTCTGCCGTGAGGCTGCGTGGCGTGTACTGGGTATGCGTCCGTACCCTGTGCAAATCATCGGCGGTATCGTCTTGCATCAAGGCAGAATTGCCGAAATGAAAACAGGTGAAGGTAAAACATTGGTTGCGACTTTGCCGGCTTACCTCAACGCTTTGACCGGCAGGGGCGTACATATCGTCACCGTCAACGACTACCTTGCAAAGCGTGACTCCGAATGGATGGGCAAACTTTACCGCTTTTTAGGACTTTCTGTCGGACTTATCATCCACTCAGTTGACCCGACCAAGCGTAAAGCGATGTACGAAGCGGACATCACATACTGCACCAACAACGAACTCGGCTTTGACTATTTGCGTGACAATATGGTGACTTACAAGGAACAGCGCGTTCAGCGCGGTCACGCATTTGCGGTTGTTGACGAAGTTGACTCCATCTTAATCGACGAGGCTCGTACTCCGCTTATCATCTCAGGTCAGGGCGAGAAATCCACCGACCTTTACAAGCAGGCGGATAATTTTGCCCGTACACTTTCACTCAAAAAAATCAAGGAAGTTGACTCAAAGGTTGACGCTGACGAGCAGTCAGACGATTGCGATTTTATCGTTGATGAAAAGGCGAAAACCGCTACTCTCACCGCACGCGGTGTAAAAAAAGCGGAAGAATATTTTAAACTTGACAACTTAAATGATCCCGAAAATGTCACAATCGCACATCATATTAACCAGGCGATTCGCGCGCACGGCATTATGAAATGCGATGTCGATTATGTTGTTAAAGACGGCGAAGTCATTATAGTTGACGAGTCAACAGGCCGTCTGATGTTTGGCAGAAGATACAACGAAGGTCTGCATCAGGCAATCGAGGCTAAAGAAGGCGTAAAAGTTGCGCACGAGTCTAAAACTTTGGCGACTATCACATTCCAGAATTTCTTTAGAATGTACGATAAACTGTCGGGTATGACAGGTACTGCGATGACAGAGTCGCAGGAATTTGCCGAGATTTACAAACTCGATATTGTCGAAATCCCGACTAACAAACCGCTTGCCCGCAAGGATTTAAACGACATTGTTTATAAATCGGAAAAGGCAAAGTACTATGCGGTAATTGACGATATTATCGAACGCCACAAAACAGGCCAGCCTATTCTTGTGGGTACTGTTTCGATTGAAAAATCAGAGATTATGAGCCGTCTGCTCAAGGCAAAGGGCATCAAGCACAATGTCCTCAATGCGAAAAATCACGAGCGTGAGGCTGAAATTATCGCTCAGGCAGGTAAAATGGGCGCAGTCACAATCGCTACAAATATGGCAGGCCGTGGTACTGATATTATGCTCGGCGGTAACGCTGAATTTATGGCAAAGCAGATGATGCGCAAGCTGGAATATCCCGAAACGCTCATAAATGAAGCGACAGGTTTTGCTGAAACCGATGATGAAGCGATTTTAGAGGCTCGCGCAAAGTTTGCCGAGCTTAATGCTCAGTTCAAACAGGAAATCGAGCCCGAGGCTGAAAAAGTCCGCGAGGTAGGCGGTCTGTGCATTATCGGTACAGAGCGTCACGAATCCCGCCGTATTGATAATCAGTTGAGAGGCCGTGCAGGCCGTCAGGGCGATCCGGGTTGCAGTCGTTTTTACATCTCGCTTGAAGATGACCTTATGCGTTTGTTCGGCGGTGAGCGTATTAACTCGATTATGGAGTCGATGAATTTCGACGAAAGTCAACCGCTTGAAATGGGTATGCTTTCTAAACGAATTGAGGGTGCGCAACAGAAAATCGAACTTCGTAACTTCAGTATTCGTAAGAATGTCCTCGATTTTGACGATGTAATGAACACCCAGCGTACCATTATCTATGAAAACCGTAACCGTGTGCTTGACGGGCAGGATATTCACGCATCAATCGTTAAGATGATTGAAGGCACAATCGAATCAGCGTGTGCGACCTATCTTTCGGGTGAGGCGTTTGAAGATTGGAATGTCGAGGGCTTGAAGGAGTACTTCGCAAGTTGGATTGATTTGGGCGATTTGCTTGACGATATTAAAAATAAGAGCGTTGACGATGTTGAACACAGCGTCATTGAGCGTGCAATGGAAATCTATGCTGAGCGTGAAGAGGAACTCGGCGCTGACAGAATGAGAGAGCTTGAGAGATTTGTACTTCTTCGCTCGGTTGATATGCACTGGATGGATCACATTGATGCGATGGACGAATTGCGTAACGGTATTTATCTGCGTTCATACGGTCAGCACGATCCGGTTGTTGAGTATCGTGAGGAAGGCTCGGATATGTTCGATGCGATGAACGAGAGCATCCGTGAGGAAACCGCAAAGATGGTTATGCGTGTGCGTGTTCGTAAGAATGAAGAGGTTAAACGCGAACAGGTTGCCAAAGTCACAGGCACTTCGGGTGCGTCTGACGGTTCTGTTTCGGCGACAGTTAAAAAGGAGCAGAAAGTCGGTAGAAACGATCCGTGTCCGTGCGGTTCGGGTAAAAAGTATAAACGCTGCTGTGGTGCAGATGAATAAAACAAAAAAACTCCCTTGTGGCACCTTCCGTAAGGAAGATGCCTCAAGGTATGGCTCTTGTATCAAAATTAAATAATTAGTTAGCGGTATAGCTATTGGCTATGCCGTTTTTGTTACACACCTTTTCAAAGTGTGTAACCCACTATGACACTTTCACGGATATTCCGTGCAAAGATGTCAGTGGGCTCTCCGAGGGGGAGTAGGGCGTTGCCCAGTTATCTGCGGATAACTCCCCAGCAGTGCCGCCCTTTGAAAAGGGCACCCTGCACCCCGCCTAAAC
>JAXJSX010000041.1:0-5877 GCA_036309925.1 Acutalibacteraceae bacterium
GGATTATATCATTGAAAAATACGGTATCAGATAAAGTACAAGGAGGCTGAAAATCAGCCTCCTTGTTTTTTGGAAGTATATATGAACAAGACGCAATCATTTTGAGAGCAGTTCTACAAGTCTTTGAGCTGCTGTTTTTGTGTCTTCAGGAGAGCCGAAAGTGGAAAAACGGAAGTACCCTTCGCCACACGCACCAAAACCCTCTCCGGGGGTGCCGACTACCTGAATCTCGTTTAAAATGTAATCGAAAAACTCCCAGCTTCCCATACCATCCGGGCATTTCATCCAGATGTACGGTGCGTTTTTACCGCCTGTGTACCAAATACCGAGTTTGTCGAGTGCATCCATCAATATTTTTGCATTGTTTTTGTAAATCGCAATATTTTGATGTATCTGCTGTTGTCCCTCAGGAGTAAAGATAGCGGTTGCGCCTTTTTGGATGATGTACGATACACCGTTTGTTTTTGTGGTACGGTTTCTAACCCACATATCATTCAAGTTCATACCGCCACGCGTAAGGTCTTTGGGTATCACGGTATATCCGCAACGAGTTCCCGTAAAGCCTGCTGTTTTGGAAAGTGAGCAGATTTCAATGGCACAGGTGCGTGCGCCCGAAATTTCAAAAATGCTGTGCGGGAGGTCATCTTCCTCAATAAATGCCTCATATGCCGCATCAAACAGAATAACAGCATCGGTTTTGTTGGCATAATCCACCCAGGATTGCAGACCGTTCCTATCAAACACAGCACCTGTGGGATTGTTCGGCGAGCAGATGTAAATTACATCTGCCTTTTGACTTTCATCGGGCAACGGCAAAAAGCCGTTTTCCTCTCCTGCTGAGATGTGCACGATAGTGTTTCCTGACATAACATTTGCATCAACATAAGCAGGGTATGCAGGCTCCATAATCATAACGGTTTTATCCCTGCCGAATAAATCGAGAATGTCGCCGAGTTCGTCGCTTGCACCGCTTGATACAAACACTTCTTGTGCAGATAATTGCACATCCCTTTGAGCATAATAATCGGCTATTCTCTCCCTTAAAAACGGATCTCCGCATTCGGGCATATAACCGTGAAAATTATCTTTTGTTGCCTGATCGTTTACCGCCTCGTGCAACGCATCAATAACCGCCGGCACAAGCGGTAAAGATACATCGCCGATACCCATACGGTACAGTCGTTTATCAGGATTTTCTTTTAAATAAGCCTTTGTTTTTCGGGCAATATTATAAAATAAATAGGAGTCTTTTAAATTGCTGTAATTTGTATTCGGAATCATAAATAATCTACCTCGCATTCACATACTGTCCTTGCAGGGCCGGTCATCATAACGGTTTTGTCTGCGAGAATTTTTATCTGCAAGTTCCCACCGTCGAGTTTGACGGTGATTTCTTCATTTTCAGGACACAAACCTGCGTTGACAGCCGCTGCAACCGATGCACACGCCCCCGTTCCGCAAGCCATTGTGATGCCACTGCCACGCTCCCAAACTCGCATACGCAATGTATTACGGTCGATAAATTCGACAAATTCCACATTCACTCCGTCCGGGAAAAACTTATGATGTTCCATTGCCGAACCGAGAGTGGTAAGCGGTGCGGTGTCTGCATTGTCTACAAAAACAACGGCGTGAGGATTTCCCATTGATACAGGCGTACAAGTTACATTCGTATTTGAAACAGTCAATGTAACAGGACTTTGCACAACTGATTTTCCCATATTAACGGTTGCGCTTACAACTTTACCTCCCGAGGTTTTAAGTTCCAATGTGCGTATTCCCGACAAAGTTTCCACAGACAGATCAGTTTTGTCTGTATAGCCCTTATCAAAAACATATTTTCCGACACAACGGATACCGTTTCCGCACATCTTGGCTTCACTGCCGTCTGCATTAAAAATTCGCATTTTGAAATCGGCAATTTCAGACGGTGCAATAATGATAATTCCGTCTGAGCCGATACCGAAATGACGGTCTGACAGTTTAACCGACACCTCCTGAGGATTTTCGATCTCGCCGTAGATATATAAATAATCATTTCCAAGGCCCTGCATTTTTGTTAGGTGCATAATATTACCTCCCTATGAATTGATAGTGGAAATACTTATTGTGATCTCCTCAAGCACATCAAGCAGTACCTTGACTGTATCAAGAGAAGTAAATATGGTTACATTGTTTTCGTTGGCACATCTTCTTATTGCGACACCGTCTTCGTAGTGAACGCCCGACAAAATAGCACGGGTATTGATTACATAACTGACATATCCTGCTCGGATAGACTCTAAAATCTCGGTGCTACCCTCGGAGAGTTTACGGCGAACTCGGGTTTTGATGCCATTGGATTTAAGGAAATCGGCAGTGCCGATAGTCGCTTCAATATTAAATCCCATATCATAAAAGCGTTTTACTAAAGGAAGTGCCTCTTTCTTATCTTCGTCAGCGAGTGTTACCATAACCGTGCCGTAATTTTGAAGATTGATACCCGATGCAATAAGAGCTTTATACATTGCCCTGTGCAGTTTATCGTCATAGCCGATTGCTTCGCCTGTTGATTTCATTTCGGGTGAAAGATAGGAGTCCATCCCGTTTAGTTTTGAGAAGGAGAATGCGGGTGCTTTTACATACCAGCGTTTCTTTTCCTGCGGGTAAAGAATATCAATTCCCTGCTCTTTCAGACTTTTTCCGATACACACATTGGTTGCAATATCTGCAAGACTGAAGCCGGTGGATTTTGAGAGGAACGGCACTGTTCTTGACGAACGAGGATTTACTTCGATAATATATACATTTTCGTTTTCATCTACGATAAACTGAATATTGAAAAGTCCTATAATACCGATACCCAATCCGAGTTTTTTGGCATATTGCAAAATAGTGCCTTTAACCTTATCTGATACGCTGAAAGTGGGGTATACACTGATAGAGTCGCCCGAATGGATGCCCGTTCTCTCGACAAGTTCCATAATGCCCGGAACAAAGACATCCGTGCCGTCGCAGATAGCGTCGATTTCAAGTTCCTTACCGCAGATGTATTTATCGACCAAAACCGGTTTATCTTCATCAATCTCAACCGCAGTTTTAAGATAATGACGAAGTTGTTCTTCTTTTGCAACGATCTGCATTGCTCTGCCCCCGAGAACAAAACTCGGACGCACAAGCACGGGGTATCCGATTTCAGCCGCCGCTTTCACGCCTGCTTCAATGTTGGTAACTGCCTGGCCTTTGGGTTGAGGGATATTTAAATCAGACAGCAGTTTTTCAAACGCATCACGGTTTTCCGCTCTATCTATCGCCTTGCAATCAGTGCCAATGAGTTTGACACCTCTGCTATGCAAGGGTTCAGCGAGGTTGATTGCAGTTTGACCGCCTAAAGTTGCAATAACCCCCTCAGGCTGTTCAAGTTCGATGATGTTCATAACATCTTCCACGCACAACGGTTCAAAATAGAGTTTATCCGAGGTGGTGTAGTCGGTAGATACGGTTTCAGGGTTGTTGTTGATGATAATTGCCTCAAAACCCGCCTCTTTAATAGTCTTTACGGCGTGGACTGTGGAATAATCAAACTCAACGCCCTGCCCTATTCTGATAGGACCGGAACCGAGTACGATAATCTTCTTTTTATTTGATACAACCGACTCGTTTTCGTCTTCATAGGTAGAATAAAAATACGGTACATAACTTTCAAATTCGCAGGCGCAGGTATCAATCATCTTATACACAGGGAAAATGCCTGCTGATTTTCGCAAGTTGAAAATATCGGTTTCGTTCATATTCCAAAGGTAAGCTATGGCTTTATCCGAAAATCCCATTTTCTTTGCTTTATAAAGTGCTGATTTATTACCTACAGCATTTTTTAAATTTTCTTCTTCGCTTACTATGTTTAAGAGTTTATCAATAAAGAAACGGTCGATTTTAGTTTCGTCACAAATACGCTCAACAGTACAGTTAAGACGCAGAAGTTGTGCAATGGCATAGATACGGTCGTCTGTACCGAGTTTGATGTATTCGAGCAATTCTTCAATGCTTAAAGAATCAAACTTCGGCATATATAAGTGGATGACACCTACTTCAAGCGAACGAATCGCTTTTAAAAGACTTTCCTCAAATGTTCTGCCAACGCTCATTACTTCACCCGTAGCCTTCATCTGTGTGCCGAGTTTCTGATTTGCATCCGTAAACTTATCAAACGGGAAACGGGGCATTTTGGTTACTATATAATCGAGTGCAGGTTCAAAGGATGCAGGCGTATTGGCAAGCATAATTTCATCAAGCGTCATACCAACGCTGATTTTTGCAGATACACGCGCGATTGGGTATCCGCTTGCCTTTGATGCGAGTGCTGATGAACGCGATACGCGCGGGTTTACTTCGATAAGGTAATATTGAAAAGACTTAGGATCAAGTGCAAACTGAACATTACAACCGCCCTCGATTTTGAGTTCTCTGATAATCTTCAAGGCGCTGTCACGAAGCATATGATATTCCTTGTTTGTGAGTGTTTGCGACGGACATACAACTATCGAGTCGCCGGTATGAATACCCACAGGATCGAGGTTTTCCATATTACAAACGGTGATTGCAGTGTCGTTTGCATCGCGGATTACCTCATATTCGATTTCCTTATAGCCTTTGATACTCTTTTCAATCAGCACCTGATGCACAGGAGAAAGTACAAGGGCGTTTTTGATTAAATCGAGCAGTTCTTCTTCGTTGTCAGCAAACCCGCCGCCTGTGCCGCCCAGAGTAAATGCAGGACGAAGTACAACAGGATAGCCGATTTGTTCTGCCGCCGCAATCCCCTCTTCAATGGAGTTTGCAATAAGTGAAGGCAAAACGGGTTCGCCCAAATTCTCGCAAAGTTCTTTAAACAGTTCTCTATCTTCTGCACGCTCGATACTTTCGCTTTTTGTACCAAGCAGTTCCACGCAACATTCTTTCAAGATGCCTTTCTTTTCAAGTTGCATAGCGAGATTAAGTCCTGTCTGACCGCCGATACCCGGGAGTATAGCATCCGGGCGTTCACGGCGAACGATTCTTGCGATATATTCAAGTGTGAGCGGTTCCATATATACCTTATCTGCGATAGAGGTGTCAGTCATAATCGTGGCGGGGTTTGAGTTGCAAAGGATGACTTCGTATCCCTCTTCTTTGAGTGCAAGACAAGCCTGTGTGCCTGCATAGTCAAATTCAGCCGCCTGCCCGATTACGATTGGGCCTGAACCGATTACAAGTATTTTTTTGATGTCTGTTCTTTTAGGCATTTTTCTCCACCTCCATCAAGTTTATAAATCGGTCGAATAGATATTCGCTATCTTGCGGTCCGGGTGCAGATTCGGGGTGATACTGCACACTGAAAATCTTATCGTTTACACATTCCACACCCTCAATAGTGCTATCAAGAATGTTTTTGTGGGTAACGGTAAGCGGTGTATTTTCAAGGCTTTTTTCATCTACCGCATAAGAATGGTTTTGAGAGGTGATTTCGATTTTCCCGCTCAATAGATTTTTAACAGGATGATTACCGCCCCTGTGCCCGAATTTAAGTTTGTATGTCGTAGCACCGTAGGCAAGCGAGATAATCTGATGACCAAGACAAATTCCGAATATCGGGTATTTTCCGTGCAGCTGTTTTACAACTTCGATTACAGGGGTAGCATCAGTCGGGTCTCCAGGGCCGTTTGAAATGAATATTCCATCGGGTTTTAAATGTATGATTTCATCTGCAGTTGTATCCCACGGTACTACGATTACATCGCATCCCTTTTTATTCAGACTGCGAACGATATTCTGTTTCATACCGCAATCAATTGCGACAACTTGGTATTTTGCATCCACACCCGCATATTTACACACTTGCTTTCTGCTGACTTTTGATAC
>JAXJSX010000042.1:0-10171 GCA_036309925.1 Acutalibacteraceae bacterium
GTGGGAGAAAAGTAACCGCACCTGCCGTTGCGGTACGGCACATATAAATAAAAATTCATTATTAAAAAATCTTTAATAAGATAAAACCAAATTTGAGCGAATAGGGTGCGTTTCAATCCATCGCCGCAGGCGACACCTTACCTATTTACTATTAGTTGTTAGTTTTCACTCACCATAACAGTCATTTTCGCAACGACACCCTGATGAAGTTTTACTTCGATATTATAACTGCCGAGTTCTTTAATGTCGGGCGCGGTAACTTTGCGTTTATCAATATCAAGTGCAAACTGCGACTTGATTTGAGCCGCGATTTCCTTTGAAGTAATTGCGCCGAAAAGTCTGCCGTTACCGCCTGTTTTTGCGGTCATTTTGATAGTTTTACCATCGAGTTTCTGTGCATTTTCCTTTGCAGTTGCAACTTCAACTGCTTTATGATGCGCAATAGCCTCATTTTTATTGTTGTATTCGTTCATTGCCTGTGCAGTCGCTTCGACTGCCAAACCTTTCGGCAAAAGGAAGTTTCTTGCATAACCGTCAGACACAGTTTTAAGTTCGCCTTTTTTGCCCGAACCTTTTACATCTGCTTTAAAAATAACTTTCATTTCATACACACCTTTCTAAACATTTGCACAGTCTTTGAGTTCTTTAAGTCGCTGTGCTTTATTCGGGGCAGAAAATATTACATTGCCCGCAACCAAAACATTTGCACCCGCCTTAACTGCAAGCGGTGCGGTATCAAGATTTATTCCGCCGTCAATTTCAATATCAAGACAAAGTCCCATTTCATCTGCTTTTTTACGGATTGCTGTGACTTTCGGGAGTACCTCTTGCATAAACTTCTGACCGCCGAAACCCGGTTCAACCGACATCACAAGCACCATATCGCACTTTGGAAGGTACGGGAATACATCTTCAGCCGGAGTTTTCGGCTTGATTGTAAGGCAAGTTTTTTTGCCGAGTTCGTGGATTTTATCGAGTGTCTGCTCAATGTCCGAGCCTGCCTCTGTGTGAAAACCGATTATATCCGCTCCCGCCTTTGCGAAATGTTCGACATATCTGTGCGGACGGTCTATCATCAGATGTACATCTAAAATAGTATCTGTAACATCACGAATAGACTTTACTACCGGCATACCAAACGAGATATTCGGCACGAAAATTCCGTCCATAACATCAAGATGGAGCATATCTGTTCCGGCATTGTCGAGTTCTTTAATTGCGTCACCAAGTTGTGTGAAATCGGCTGTGAGTACCGACGGTGAAATCTTAACCATTTTTTCTCCTTACTTCCTTGCAATATATTCAACCATTTTTTCGCTGACTACGGTGTTGTCTTGAGGCTCTGTGATACGCGAGAAACCGCGGTAACTCCAGACTGCGTGACCGATACCGAGTTCGCACATAATAGATGTTGTATCGTCGAGCCATCTTTCAGCGGATGCATCGTCTGCAGTTTCGTATACGCCGTATTCACCGCAGTAAAGGGGCATATCATGCTTTTCAATGAAATCAACCGCATCATTAAAATATACATACATAAAGTTTTTGTCGGCAACTTCAAGATGATAATACGGGAGTGTATCCGGCACACATCCCTTGATATATTTCTCATGTTCTTTCAATTTAAACGGATATACAACCGCTCTTTTATATGCATCTGTGTTCGGGTTCCAAGAAGCACGCTGATGTGTAAACATATACGGCTCGTAGCAATGGAAGTTGTAAACGAAATTATCTCTGTAATCAATGTCAAGATACTGCAGATGCTCAATTGCGTTCCAGTTGTTTGAACCGATAACGATTTTTCTGTTCGGGTTGATTTTAATTACCTCTTCAGCAGTTCTTTTCCAAAGTTTGTTCCAAAGTGAGCAATCAGGGATAACAAGTTCGTTTAAAAGTTCAAATGCGAGATTGTCGCCCTCGTCTTTATAACGGGTTGCAAACATCTTCCAGATGTTGATATAACGCTGTATCTGTTCTTCGTTGGTGAACAGGCTGTTTTTCTCGGTGTCGTAACCGGCGTTGAAAGTAAATCCCGGTGCGTGATGCAAGTCAAGCAGCATATTAAGGCCGTATTTTTTGCACATATTAAGTGCGAAATCTACATATGCAAGACGGCTTTCGTCATACACACCCGGGTTGTTATCGTCTTCAAAAAGGTAGTAGTCAACGGGAAGTCTGAAATGGTCAAGTCCCCATTTTGCAGCGCGTTCAAAGTCGCTTTCCTGAATGTATGTATCGAAATGCTCGTTTTGTTTTTTATACGCCTCTTCCTTTGAAAGTTCGGAGTATAAGTTATATTGCGAAATCCAATGACCAAGATTTGCGCCCGCCATAAATCCTTCAAATTTTTTCATAATAAAAGACCGTCCTTTACAAAAATATATTTATAATCATTTTATCATATACTTTCAATTTATTCAATACTTTTTTCCTTTATAGTTGACATTTTTAGTGTTTTACAGTAAAATTATATCATCACCAATCGAAAGGCGGAAAAAATGTGAAAATCGTGCGTACATCGCTGTCGCTCAGGCAAAAACGAATAATCGTTTTTTCGGGACTTGCGCTGTTTTTAGTGCTGTGTGCGGTGGTATGTATTTACATCGGCAGACCGATGATAAAGTTCATTGACGACCACGAAAAGTTTCAACAATGGATTGACAACAGCGGTTTTTGGGGTAAAATCGGCTTTATCGGTATGGTGATACTTCAAGTTATAATTGCGATTATTCCGGGTGAACCGCTCGAACTTGCCGCAGGATACGCATTCGGTGCAATCGAAGGCACAGTCTTATGCGTTATCGGCACGCTGATAGGCTCGATTGCAGTATTTTCGTTTGTGCGCAAGTTCGGTATGAGAGCGGTGACTTTATTTTTCAGTGAAGAAAAAATAAAAAAACTGCGGTTTTTGCATAAATCAAAATACCGCAATTTCTGGGTGTTTATTATATTTTTCATCACCGGCACTCCCAAAGACTTGCTTGCGTATTTCGTCGGTCTGACAGATATGCGGTTGTCAACTTGGATTGTGATTACCACCGTTGCACGACTGCCGTCGATAGTCACATCGACAGTCGCCGCAAATGCAGTGATTGAAAGGGAATATGTCTTCGCGCTGATTGTGTTCGGCGTGACCTTTATTATCAGTCTGATTGGTATGGTTGTGTACAGGCTTATCGTGAATTTACATCAAAAGCATAAGTAAGGCGGGCTGAAATCAGCACGCCTTATTTTAATAATCTTTATGTGTTTTCAGATAATTTTTAATAAATTTAAATGTTTCCTTTTCGCCTTTTTGGGCGAGCATTTCAAGTAATTTTTCCAAAAACCGTGCCGTTTCCGGATGAATACGGCGGACATCCTTGCGGTTGTTATAATAGTCCAGTGCGCTTTTATCATTGTAATTGCCGCCCAAATAGATTTTGCTTGCGGCGACACGATCGCAAAACATCTCGATAACAAATTTGAGCGGCATTTTCACAGGCTCGACTAAATGTGTTTTTGAATTATAGTCAGTCCAATATTCAAAATGGTGCCGGTTTCTGCCCTTGTGGTGCATCCACGCTTTTGAATAGCCGTATGCCTCACGCTCGCCTTCATTGGGAGAACGGGTGCCTTGATAATATTCCACTCCGCACAAAAATTCAGTGGGAGAATATTTTGACAGATCGTGCATAAGTCCTCGCCGGATAATGCCCGCTTTAAAACAGTGCGCTATTACTTTATGGCGGTGTTTTGTAATGGTAGATAAGTGTCCGAAAAATGAACTCATTTAAGTCTGATCCTCTCGCCAGCGATGCTCAATTCTTTGAGTTGCTGTTTATTGTTTGCGTCGATTGCATAGTCTGTCATCATTATACTCCATTCATCTTGATTTTTCAACCATTTAATAAATTTTTGTATACATTAAAAAATATGTTGAAAATACGGCAGTTAATTGGTATAATTAAAGTAATATCTACTTTTAAAGAAAGGGTGATTTGATGAAGGTCACACTTATCGCACACACACCGAACCCGGAAAAGACAGTCGCAGCAGCGGCGAAATTGTGCTATTCCGCATCGGGAGTCACCGAATTATACGACGGTCTGACTGATGAAAAGGCGGCAGATTTTGTTGAAATGCTCTCAAATATCGGCCACGAAAGTCCGATTGAACACGCATCGTTTACATTCGGCGTTGAAGGCGTGTCACGCGCTTGCACACATCAACTTGTGCGCCACAGAATTGCATCATATTCCCAACAAAGCCAGCGCTATGTCAAAAATGATATGTTTGATTTCATAACTCCCCCCGAAATCGAGAATATCCCTGAGGCTCAAGCAGAATTTGATAAGGCAATGCAATCAGCAAAAGCGCACTACGATAAAATTGCAGAAATTTTAACACAGGCGCATTATAAAACTATGGTTTCTCTGGGTAAAGACGAAAAAACCGCAAAACGCGACGCATCCAAAAAAGCGATTGAAGATGCAAGGTTTGTACTTCCGAACGCTTGCGAAACCAAGATCGTTGTCACAATGAATGCCCGCACTTTGATGAATTTCTTTCGTCACAGATGCTGTAACCGCGCACAATGGGAAATCCGTGCTGTCGCAGATGAAATGCTCCGTCTTTGCAAACAAGTCGCACCGAACCTGTTTAAATACGCAGGACCTGCGTGCGTACACAGCGCTTGCCCTGAGGGCAAAATGAGTTGCGGTAAAGCAAAGCAGATGCGGGAGAAATACAATGGGTAAACTGATAGTATTTGAGGGACTTGACGGCAGCGGAAAAAGCACTCAATTAGAGCAGTTTACAAAGTATTTGAGTGAACAAAACATCAAATTCCGCAGAATCAAACTTCCCGATTACGACAACCCGTCAAGCACACTCGTTCAGATGTATTTAAACGGCGAGTTCGGCTCTAAACCGACCGATGTCAACGCATTTGCCGCATCTGCATTTTATGCGGTGGATAGATTTGCGGGTTTTAAATCAAATTGGGGCGATGATTATAAAAACGGCAGTTTGATAATTGCGGACAGATACACCACTTCTAACGCAGTTCATCAATGCTCGAAACTCGATGAAAATCAGCGTGATGAATATTTAGAGTGGTTATATGATTTTGAGTTTTCAAAACTCGGACTTCCAAAGCCCGACTGTGTATTGTTTTTTGATATGCCTCCTGAAGTGTCGCAGAAACTTATGAGCGGGCGATACAATCAAGACGAGAGCAAAAAAGACATTCACGAACGGGATGTAGAATATTTAAACCACTGCCGTGAGTCTGCATTGTATGCGGCCGCGAGTCTGCATTGGAATGTCATTAGTTGTGCTGAAAACGGCGTTCCAAAGCCGATTGAAGACATTGCTGCGACAGTTATTAACATTTTAAAAGATATTATTTAAGAGGTAAAGATTATGGTATATGTATTTTTAGCCGGCGGTTTTGAAGAAGTCGAGGCGTTAGCGCCTGTTGATTTTCTTCGCAGATGCGATTTAGATGTCACCGTTGTGAGTATCGGCGGTGAATACATCACAGGCTCGCACGGTATTACCGTCAAAGCGGATATTGCGGACTGCAATCTCGACACATACGAAGACGCAAGTGCGATTATTCTCCCCGGCGGTATGCCCGGCACGCTCAATTTGGAGCACAGCGAAACCGTGCAAAATTTCATTCAATATGCGTCAGAAAAAGATATCCCTATCTGCGCAATTTGCGCTGCCCCCTCCATTCTCGGTCATTTAGGGTTGCTTTCGGGTAAACGCGCCACCTGTTTCCCCGGATTTGAGGAGCAACTCACAGGTGCTGATGTCACCGGCGGTTTTGTTGAACAAGACGGCAATTTTATTACAGCGAAAGGTGCGGGTTGCGCAGTTGAGTTTGCATATACTATTGCAAAAACTCTTGCAGGCGACAAAAAAGCCGATAAAGTCCGCAGTTCACTGCAATGCATAAAATAAGGGATATAAGAGAGTACAAAAACAGTCTGCGTACTGTGTTTCGCACACGCAGACAGTCTATTGCAGATGATGAACGGCAGGCGCTTGACAGTAACATTTTAACCCGGCTGACAAGACTTAATCAATATAAAA
Organism: Acutalibacteraceae bacterium; assembly: GCA_036309925.1. Lineage (GTDB taxonomy): Bacteria > Bacillota > Clostridia > Oscillospirales > Acutalibacteraceae > RUG14109. The sequence continues at coordinate 6,088 of JAXJSX010000042.1, forward strand.
ACGCCCGTCAGGTACTCGCATATGTTTCAGTGCGCGATGAGGTGGACACTCGTGCTTTAATCGAAAAAGCAATCCGTGACGGCAAACGTGTAGCAGTACCCAGATGCGTGCCGAATACTCGTCAAATGGAATTTTACTATATAAATTCCATTGATGAATTAGAGCCCGGGATGTTCGGCGTACCCGAACCGAACCCCGAAAAGTCAGAACTTATGGCCGACTTTTCCGATAGCATCTGCATAGTTCCGGGTATCTGCTTTGACAAAAAAGGCTACCGTTTAGGATACGGCAAGGGATATTATGACCGCTTTTTGTGCAATTACAACGGCGCTACCATCGGATTGTGTTACAGCATATGCACAAAATACAATCTTATTCACGGCAAATTTGATCGCCGTTCAGACATTGTTATAACCGAAAAATATGTTAACCGAACATACCTTTAATAAACGGAAAGGACGGTAAATATGAGCGACAGCAAAAACGATTTTAATATTGATGATTTAGTGGCAAAGGCACTCGGCGATATTGAACAACAGACCGAAGACATCAAGAAAAAGAATGACGATGTGGATCCGTTTTCAATTAAGAACGGTTTTGAGTTCGGCAACAGCGGTGAAAATTCGGACGATATGGAACTCAAAAGCAATTCGGGCAAATACGAGCGTGAATGGGATGATATTTCAACCGTTGACAACGGTGAAAAGCCGATTGGAGGCGGTATTGCACTTAATGATCTGCGTGCAAGGCAGGTGCAGGAAAGCAAGCCTCAACGCCGTAAAAAGAAAAAAGGCGGAATTACAAAGGCGGTCATCTGGACACTTGTTATAATCTTCTTATCTCTGGGCGTCGCTGTAAGCGGTCTTATTATGACTATTGAAGTTATGGGATTTAATTTTGATGTAAACGAGGTGTGGATTACCATCCCGCAAGGTGCGTCAACAAAGCAGATTGCCGAGATTTTGGAGGAAAAGGGCGTTATCAGTTCACCGTTTTTATTCCGTGTATACTCGAAAATCACAGGTGCAGACGGTCAATACAACTACGGCGACTACGAACTCAATGTTTCGGGCTACGATATGATCATTTCCAAACTCAAAGAACCGGGTATTCAAGCGCCCGAAGTGACTGTCACCATCCCCGAACGCGCAACTATTGACGATATCCGCGAACTGCTTGTCAGCAACGGCGTGTGCAGTAAAGAGGATTTCAAAGAGGCGATGCGTGACGGCACATACGACTACGATTTTGTAGACCAAATCCCCACCGACAAGGTGTACTACCGTTTTGAAGGATATTTATTCCCCGAAACCTACAATTTCTTTGAACTAACAGAAGACGGCGACGGTGTACAAAACGCTGAACGCGCAATAGATAAAATGCTTTATGAAACCGACAAGCGCATCACCGATGAAATGAAAACTCTCGCACAAGAAAAGGGTTATACCGTTCACGAAATGCTGACAATGGCGTCAATTCTCGAACTTGAAGCAAGCGGCTCCCCGGATGAAATGAAGAATGTCGCACAAGTCTTTTACAACCGTTTGGCGTGGGAAAATCAGCCGAAATTGCTCGGCTCGACACCCACTTCAAAGTACCCCTACGGCAACGGCAGATACGATACCAATGTCTACGAAGGACTTCCCCCCGGGCCGATGTGCTGTCCGAGTGAAGATGCGATAATAGCGGCATTTTATCCGAACACCGACATCACCGCAACCTATTTTGTAACTGATAAAGATATGAATTTCTACTATCGTGACACGCTCGAAGAGCACAACGCGATTATTGCACAACTCAAAAACAAAGGAATTTGGGAGTACTAATGGAAAAAATCATAAAACCCGAAGTTTTATCGCCCGCAGGCAACCTTAAAACGCTCAAAACCGCAATCGACTTCGGTGCGGATGCTGTATATTTTGCAGGGCGCGAATTTGGTATGCGTGCGGCAGCAAACAATTTTACTATTGATGAAATTGCACAGGGTGTTGCATACGCACACGCACGCGGTAAAAAGGCGTATTTAACGCTCAACACTCTACCGAGAAACAATGAAATCGACCGCTTGCCCGAATTTATCGAGGCAGTCGCACAAACAGGCATTGATGCGTTTATTGTCACCGACATCGGCGTAATTTCAATCTGCAAAAAACACGCACCGAATGTAAGTTTGCACATCTCCGTCCAAACAGGCATTGTAAACTATATGAGTGCGCGTACCTATCACGATATGGGTGCGGACAGAATTGTGGTTGCGCGTGAATTGTCAATCGACGAAATCGCTGAAATCCGTGCAAAAACCCCGAAATCTCTCGAAATTGAGGCGTTTGCACACGGTGCGGTCTGTATGGCGGTGTCGGGCAGATGTTTACTTTCAAATTATATGACCAACCGCGACTCGAATCGTGGCGAGTGCGCCCAGCCGTGCCGTTGGAATTATCAGTTGGTTGAAGAAAAACGCCCGGGCGAGTATATGCGTGTTATCGAGGACGATGACGGCAGTTACATCTTAAACGCGAGGGATATGTGTATGATCGAGCATATTCCCGAACTTTACAACGCTGGCGTATGTTGTTTGAAACTCGAAGGCAGGGCGAAAACCGAGTATTATGTAGCGGCGGTGACAAATGCGTACGCGCGTGCTACAAGCGAATTTGCACAGATCGGCAACGACTACAAACCCTCCTGCGAACTTTTGGAAGAGGTGATGAAAATCAGCCACAGAGCGTATTCCACCGGATTTTATTTCGGCAGACCCGAGGACGGTCAAGTATACGGCAGCGGCGGGTATATTCGTGATTACGAGCTTGTGGGAGTGGTTGAGGACCATACCGACGGACTTACCACAATCGCACAGCGCAACAAGTTCTATCCCGGCACGCTTGATGTTTTAGATCCCGTTTTCGGGCAGTTTGAGATTGAATCGGGCGAACTTTTTGATAAGGATATGAATCCGCTTGAATGTGCAAGATACGCTGCACAGCCGGTGAAATTTTACAGTAGACCTCTCACCCCCGGCGCATTTTTAAGAATTAAAAAAGAGCAAAGGACGATAGTATAATGAAAAAGGCTTTAACTGTTTTAATGTGTTTTGTTATGATGATCTGCTGTGTTTCGTGCGGTGAGAACAATCTGACTGAAAGTCTTACAAACATCAAAGACGGTGTTATTACCCCGACACTTCCCGAAAATTTTTACCTTGACTACCTTTACTACGAAGATGACGGCACATCGACCGACATTATTATGGCACGGGTAGACGGCGACTTTTTCTATTGGACCGATGCCGACACAACGATGCACTATTTCCGTCAAAACGGCGACAAATGGGATGAATACACCAAAAACGCGGCAGAAACTACGGATTATACCGCCGAGCCGGTTAAAAGTTATCAGAATCTCGATGATGTGATGAATGACAAGTATCAACTTATCACCCGCACAGGAGATTTTTTAAAGAACGACAAGTCACCCAAACAGGAGATTTATTACGGGTTGAACTGTCTTAAATACGAAGACGGCGAGGACTATATGTATCTTTCGACTGACTATAATTTTGTGGTTGAATGTTCAATCAAGATTGATGAAAATTCCACCCAGGTTTACGGTGTGTATATGGGCGATCAAAGCTTGATTATCGGATACAATGCGTTTACAGACGATGCAATGGTTCCTGCGCAATTCCACGACGAAGTGGCAATCTCAGAATAAAAAGCACCAAAACTAAAATCGTTTCGATGCTTGACAAATTACAGAAATTTGTTTATAATATAGATGTAAGGTGCTCACCCGTAGACGGTTAGCCCAAAAGATTGGTTTTAGAAATAACCGCCCTATTGGACTCTGGGGCGGTTATTTCTTATTGTTATAAATTGCAACAATCAAGCCGATTATTGCAACGATTACAGACATAAGCAAGAACAAGTCTTCGTATGTAACATAATTCATAACGACCACCTCCCTCTTCGGAGAGTGTGGCTAACCGCCTACCGTTTGTGGTAAACACCTTAACGATGATATTATACCATAAAAGGCGATTTTTGTCAAATGCAGAAATCCGACAGCCTTTGCCCAAGGGTTCTTA
>JAXJSX010000043.1:0-3965 GCA_036309925.1 Acutalibacteraceae bacterium
AATTTACGGTTCTTACCTGCTTTTTTCAACCTATTTATGTTGGCTCAATCGTCATATTTGGAAAATTTATTACTATGGCTTGCAAAAAAAGAAGTATATGATATATTATAGTATATTTGTGTAGATTTTAGTTGGAATACATGGTATAATTTTCACCTATACAATAATTTTAGCACAACGGAGGGCATTATGAATTTAAATATAAAAAAACGCTGGGAATCTAAAGGTATGGTTAATCTCATTTTAAGCATCATTGTAGTTTTAGTTGCGGTTGTAAGGTTTTTGCACGCTGACTATTATTCGGTTTTTTTGTGTTTCATCACGCTATTACTGTTCAATATACCTCTTTTTGTCAATAAAAAACTTCATATTGAGCTACCTGTAGAGCTGGAGGCAATAATATTATTGTTCGTATTTTCAGCTGAAATTTTAGGTGAAATCGGATCCTTTTACACTCATATTTCATTCTGGGACACTATGCTTCACACCCTAAACGGATTTCTGATGGCGGCTATCGGCTTTGCGTTGATTGACATACTCAACAATTCACCGAAATTCCATATAAGTATGTCACCGATTTTCGTTGCATTTGTTGCTTTTTGTTTTTCTATGACAGTAGGCGTAGTATGGGAATTTTTTGAGTTTTCAATGGATTATTTCGTACTAACCGATATGCAAAAAGACCGTATGGTTACTGATATTTCATCTGTACTTTTAAATCCGTCAGGACTTAACGATACTATAATAATCAAAGACATAGAAAACACTACCCTAACATTAAAAGACGGCTCAACATACCTGATACAGGGCGGATATCTCGACATTGGTATCATTGATACTATGAAGGATTTGTTTGTAAACCTTATTGGTGCTGTAGTATTCTCTATCATCGGTTACTTCTATATAATCGGCAGAAACAAAGGTGTGTTTGCGAAGAAGTTTATTCCTCAACTCAAAAACGAAGAAACAGTTGCTAATAACGAAGATTGAAAAATTAATCGTATAGCACCTTTTGTGTTTATGGGATTGTAAAATAAAGTGTGTAAGTTATAAAATAGCTTGCGCACTTTTTGCATTTTGTAGACGTAAGAAATTTAAACGTCATTCAGACTCTATTCATCAAATTACTTCTTATATATTACTTTTCTGATGTTAACAAAATCAAACGGCTCTGAAATCTGTTGCGACTTTTTAAATTGAGAGTTTGTTGATTTAGTTATCACAATGATTTTTCCTTTGAAATCCACCAATTTAAATAGTTCGACTGCCTCGTTATAAAGATTTTCGCTGACTATCACACAGTCAAAGCAAAATCCCGATTTTATGTCAAACGCAAGACCTTCCGGGGTTTCATAGGGAACTATTGTACAACCGCACACCTTTTTTAGATGCGTAAACAACCTCATCGTCCTTTGTTTGCTATTTTCACATACTGCAATTTTCATTTTAAAACTTCCTTTTTAGTGACAAACTGTCACTTCTATAAATCAATTATAATACATTTATTTCAAAATGTAAAGACTTTTTTGTAAGAAAATTAAAAATCCCTGTTTTTATAACAGGGAAGTTTTTATTTTGTATGTATATTTATAAATTCGGGTAAATATTTTGAATATACAATTTTTTGTGCGCTGTAAAGTCCGTAGTAGCCCGAGAGAGCATAACTTATTGCAATAGCAAGGAAGAAATACATTGCGTTTCCTGCGCCGAAAAGCTCAATCGACAGCATAAAGGTTGCAATCGGACAGTTTGTAACACCGCAAAAAACCGATAAAATTCCTATACAAGCGGCAAATTCGGGCGGCAGTCCGATTATACTTCCAAACATACATCCGAAGGTTGCCCCGATAAAGAAACTCGGGATAATTTCGCCACCTTTCAGTCCTGCGCTAATACAGATTGAGGTGATTACAATTTTTATTGCAAATGAAAATAAATCAACATCGCCGGATAATGCACGATTGATAACGCTCATACCTGTGCCGGCATATTTGTCAGCGCCGAAAACAAATATCAGCAATACCGCAACTGAACTTAAAATCAACGCACGAAGATAGATGTTTTCAATTTTTTTAGCGAGTTTGCCTGTAAATTTCAAGGCTTTACAAAACAGAATGCTCACTAACGCCCCCACACAAGCAAGCGCTGCGACTTTTATGAGTGTTAAAACCTCATAGTTGTCAATTAAGTTGATTTTCTTAATTTCGCTTTCAATGCCAAAATGATACGCAATAAGGTGTGCAGTCACAGATGAAATAAAGCAGGGCACTAACGCTGAATAGTACATAACGCCGACGCTGATGACTTCAATTACAAAAACCGCCGCAGCAACAGGTGCGCCGAAAAGTGCCGCAAAACAACCGCTCATACCGCACATTGTTACAATTTGTACCGATTTAGGATTGATTTTTAACATTCTAGCTAAATTCTCACCGATACCGCCGCCAATCTGTAGTGCCGCGCCTTCACAACCTACCGATGCACCGAACATATGCGAAATTATTGTTGAGATGAACATCAGTGGCGCTGTAAAACCGCTGATGCTGTCCTCGCTTCTTACCGATTCCAGTACAATATTTGTGCCGTGCGATTTTTCTTGCTTACAGATTTTATAAAGACAGCAAATTGTAATCGCCGCCATCGGCAAAAGCAGAATGATGATGAGGTTTTGATTGCGAAATTCGCTTACAAATGTAATTGACTTTTTGAAAAGAGTACCGACAATACCTGTGATACCACCCATCAAAACCGCCAAAAGTGCAAGTACTATGAATCTACGAACAGTCTTAATTTTCTTTTTATTTAATTTTTCGAGCATAATTATTCCGCCTGCTTAATAGAGAGTGAAATGCGTTTTTTATCCACATCAACCGAAAGAACCAAGACCTTTACAATATCACCTACAGACAACACTTCAGACGGATGACGAATGAACTTGTTTGCAATTTCTGAAATATGAACAAGGCCGTCCTGATGCACGCCTATATCCACAAACACACCGAAATCAATAACATTTCGTACAGTGCCGGTCAGCGTCATTCCCGGCTTTAAATCAGTCATTTCCATAACATCAGTGCGTAAAATCGGCTTGGGAAGTTCATCACGCGGATCACGGCCGGGTTTTGTGAGTTCATTTATAATGTCGTTTAATGTGGGCAGACCAACACCGCATTGTTCGGCAATTTTACTTTCCCCTACCTTTTTAACAGTCTGCGAAAGGGAACTCAAATTTGACTTTTTAACATCATCGAGAGTATACCCACAAAGTTCCAACAAAGTTTTCGCTGAGTCATAGCTTTCAGGATGCACACCCGTGTTATCAAGTACAGACTTACTTTCGGGAACACGCAAAAATCCTGCACATTGAGTGTATGTTTTCGGACCGAGTTTTTTAACTTTTTTAAGTTCAGCGCGTGATTTAAACGCACCGTTTTCTTCGCGATACGCTACAATGTTGCACGCTATTGTTTCGTTAAGGCCTGAAACTCTTTTGAGCAAGGATGAAGAGGCGGTATTAAGATCAACACCGACTGCATTAACACAATCTTCAACCACGCCGACAAGCGTTTCGTCAAGACGCTTTTGCGGCATATCGTGCTGATACTGACCAACGCCGATAGCTTTCGGATCAATTTTAACAAGTTCAGCAAGCGGATCTTGCATTCTTCGGGCGATTGATACCGCAGAACGCAGATTTACATCAAACTGCGGAAATTCAGCGGCGGCAAGTGGGGAGGCAGAATATACTGACGCACCCGCCTCGTTTACAATCATATAACTCACGCCCGATACTTTTGAGATAAGCTCAACAGCCATTTGTTCAGTTTCTCTTGATGCTGTACCATTACCAATGGCAATATGCTGAACACCATGACGGGTCATGAGCTTATCAAGAATCTCAATTGCTTCCTGTTTCTTGCGATCACTGAAAGTAGGGTAGACCACGGACGTTGCCAGTACCTTAC
>JAXJSX010000044.1:0-4427 GCA_036309925.1 Acutalibacteraceae bacterium
GCCATAGGGCAACCTGCAATCGGATTTGCAAGATATACCGTTTTTTGCGGTGATAAAATTTTCACAGTTTCCGCCATAAAGCGAACTCCGCACATAATGATGATTTTATCCTTCACATTTGCCGCTTTTTGACTAAGACCAAAGGAATCGCCTATGTAATCTGCAACCTCCCATATATCGTGTCGTTGATAGGCGTGTGCAAGGATGCAGATTCCTTTTTCTTTTTTTAATCGGATGATTTCATCCTGAAGTTCGCGTATTGTCATGGTTTATTCTCCTCTTTAATCACATTTCCAACCGATGTTACGATACGGTATCCGGCAGATTGCACGCGTCGCTCTAAACAACCACGGCATTGTGCGCCTCCTCGCCTGTACATATTTTATTTTCATACAGATTTACAGCAAGCAAAAGTTTTTCAACAAAGTCAAAAGTTATCATAAAACCTCTTTCACATTCTAAATAACAGATTTGATACGACCTACTGCCTCCTTTAACACAGAATGCGGGCAAGCAATGTTCATACGCATAAAGCGATCCCCGCCTGCACCGAAAGTATGGCCGTTATGTAACCAAACCCCCGCCTTTTTCAAAAACATATCATCAAGTTCAAAAGGGGATAAATCTAATTTACGACAGTCAAGCCAGGCAAGGTAAGGTAAGTGCCTTCTGAATTAAGAGCGGTAATGGGAGCATTTTCGTGAAATGCAGATTTCAAGAGAGCGATGTTTTGCTGTAGATACTGTAATAAACCGTCCAACCATTCTTCACCGTACTTATATGCGGCGGTGACGGCTGAAATCGCCATTATATTCAAGTTGCTGTAACCGGTTGCGGCACATTCTTTTTGCAATTTTCTGCGAAGTTCAGCGTTGCATACCACAACATTCGCCGCCTGCAAACCCGCGAGATTAAATGTTTTGGTCGGGGATATGCAGGTTATCGTTCTTTCAGCGATTTCTTGTGACAGCGAAGAAATAGGAATATGTTTGTGACCGTTATAAATAAAATCAGAGTGAATTTCGTCTGAAATAATATATACATCGTGCCTTTGACAGATGTCAGCAACTTTACTTAGTTCATCTTTAGACCACACTCGCCCTACGGGATTATGCGGAGAGCAAAACAATAAAACTTTTACTTTATTATGCCTTATTTTGTTCTCAAAATCCTCAAAATCTATTTCGTATTTTCCGTCTTTCAACACAAGTTCGCTCACTACGGTTTTGCGGTGGTTTAACGGTATGATGTTTGCAAAGGGATAATAGACAGGCTGACAGATAAGCACAGCATCGTTCGGTTCAGTCAACACACGAATGGCGGCTGCCACACCAAACATCACACCCGGCACTTTTATGATATGTTCGTTTTTAATATGCCAGTTCATCCTGCGGCCATACCAATCGGTTATAAGATTATCGTATTCCTCATCAGTATAACCGTAACCGTAGATGCCGTGTTGCGATGCTTCATTTAGTGCCTTGATAACAGCCGAAGGGGATTTGAAATCCATGTCGGCAATCCACATCGGGATTGTATTTTCTGAAAGATTACTGTATTTTATTGAATTACTGTGTTTTCGGTCATAAACCGTATCAAAAAATGATGAGTCAAGCATTTCAAATCACCTCCGAATGTGTATTATATTTTAGAAAGACTCCGATGCTGAAACTTTAAGCACCGGAGTCTTCTTGTATCAGTCTGCGAATAGCGGAGTAGATAAATATCTGTCACCGGTATCGGGAAGCAGAACAACAATGGTCTTGCCTTCGTTTTCGGGACGCTTTGCTAACTCAATCGCCGCGAAAGTAGCAGCACCTGATGAGATACCCACAAGAACGCCCTCGCTTTTACCGATCAATTTGCCGGTTTCAAAAGCATCTTCGTTAGACACAGGAATGATCTCATCGAAAACATCGGTATTCAGTACATCGGGAACGAAGCCTGCACCGATACCTTGGATTTTGTGAGGACCTGCAACACCTGTGGAAAGAACGGCGGAAGATGCGGGTTCAACAGCCACAACCTTAACATCGGGTTTTTGAGATTTAAGATATTCGCCGACACCTGTGACCGTACCGCCCGTACCGACGCCTGCAACGAAAATATCAACTTCACCGTCAGTGTCTTCGTATATTTCGGGACCGGTGGTTTCTCTGTGTGCTGTGGGATTAGAAGGATTTACAAACTGTCCGGGAATGAAACTGTTGGGTGTCTGCGCCGCCAATTCTTCAGCCTTTGCAATAGCACCTTTCATACCCTTTGCACCTTCGGTCAAAACAAGTTCTGCACCGTATGCTTTCATAAGTTGACGGCGTTCAACCGACATAGTTTCGGGCATTACAATGATGATTCGATAGCCTCTTGCCGCAGCAACAGATGCTAAACCAATACCGGTATTACCTGAGGTCGGCTCAATAATAACCGAGCCGGGTTTTAATTTACCGCTTGATTCGGCTTGATCAATCATAGCCTTAGCAATTCTATCCTTTACCGAACCTGCGGGATTGAAATACTCAAGTTTTGCAACGATTTTTGCCTTGAGGTTAAGTGCCTTTTCAATATGTGTCAGTTCCAAAAGAGGTGTCTTTCCGATTAACTGATCCGCAGATGAATAAATGTTTGCCATAAATTTTACCTCCAAGATATTTATTCTACTTTACCGCCTTCAACAACAAGGTTGTCGGGATTAGCGGCATCACCGTAAACAGAAGCAAGAGTTGCTTGATAATCAGCGTGGAAGAAGTTTTCTTTGCCGAGTGTTTCAATTTCAGTGTTGAGCCAGTTGAGAAGTGTTTCATAATACAGCCCGATTAGATCTTTCGTGACATACATCAGATCCGCTAAAGCGATTCCGCTGACGACTGAAGTTTCTTTTATCAGGAATATTACATTTGCACATACACCGGGTACTGATACAGCAATAGCTTGCGGGAAAATGACTTCCTTCATTGTGAGTAACTTGCTCATACCCAAACTTGCGGCTGATTCAATCTGTGATTTTTCAACCGATTCCAAACCGCTTCGTATGGACTCCGACATATAACTTCCGCCCAGGAACGCAAGACCTACAATAGCGCAAATCTCAGCGCTCCAGACGATTCCGATTTTCGGCAGTCCGAAATAAAGGAAGAAAAGTTGAACAAGTAAAGGTGTGTTTCTGCTGATTTCAATATATACAGATACGATTCTGCGTATAACGGGGATTTTATAGTATTGCACGATGGAGCAGATAACTCCCACTGCCAGCGAAAAAAGGATTCCAAAAAACGAAACTTTCACAGTCAGTATCGCCGCATCAATGTACCACGGCAAATATTTCAGTATGAAATCGAAATTCAGCCCCATACAGTGCTCCTCCTTATCACGAATTTTCAGGAAATATTATATATTCCTTTTATACTATGCTGTTAAACCCGTTTTTGAGATCATCAATAATATCGTCGATATGTTCTGTGCCGATAGAAAGACGAATGGTGTTGGGTTTGATGCCTTGATCAGCAAGTTCTTCTTCAGAAAGCTGGCTGTGTGTAGTGGTTGCAGGGTGGATAACAAGGCTCTTAACATCTGCAACATTTGCAAGTAATGAGAAAATTTTAAGGTTGTCAATAAACTTATGTGCTTCTTCCTGACCACCCTTAATTTCAAAGGTGAAGATTGAACCGCCGCCGTTTTGGAAGTATTTTTCATATAAAGCGTGGTCGGGGTGATCTGCAAGTGACGGATGATTGACTTTTTCAACTTGCGGATGATTGCTTAAAAATTCAATAACCTTTTTGGTGTTTTCTGCGTGACGCTCCAGACGGAGTGAAAGAGTTTCAACACCTTGTAACAGCAAGAATGCCGCAAAGGGAGAAATTGTAGCACCTGTGTCACGCAGTAAGATAGCACGGATATAGGTAACAAACGCCGCCGGACCTACTGCCTTAACAAATGATACACCGTGATAACTCGGGTTCGGATCAGCAATAGCCGGGTACTTACCGCTTGCCGCCCAATCGAATTTACCGGAATCTACGATGATACCGCCGAGGGTAGTACCGTGACCGCCGAGGAACTTGGTAGCGGAATGAACTACGATGTCTGCACCGTGTTCAATAGGACGGATAAGATACGGAGTGCCGAAGGTGTTGTCAACAACTAAAGGTAAACCGTGTTTATGTGCGAGTGCCGCGAGAGCGTCAATATCAGGGATGTCGCTGTTGGGGTTACCGAGAGTTTCGATGTAGATCGCTCTTGTGTTTTCTTGAATTGCCGCCTCAACTTCATCGAGATCGTGAATGTTTACAAAACTTGCGGTGATACCGAAGTTCGGTAAAGTGTGTGCGAGCAGATTGTAACTACCGCCGTAGATGGTCTTTTGAGCAACGAAGTGACCGCCGTTCTGACCGAGTGCCTGAAGAGTGTATGTAATAGCCGCCGCACCC
>JAXJSX010000045.1:0-2208 GCA_036309925.1 Acutalibacteraceae bacterium
GGGAATAGGCGTAATTATGGGCGAATACGGTGCAGTCAACAAGGAAAATGATGACGAACGCGTTAAATACATCGAAGCAGTTTACCAAAAATGTGGCCAGTACGGCATCCTCGCAATATGGTGGGATAACGGATTTAAATATGCGAATGCTTCAGTAGATGCTTTTGCTCTTATCAATCGTTCAAAGCCGTACAATGTATATTTCCAAACAGTGCTTGACGCGGTTGTCGGATATTCAAAACAGTATAAGTTCAACGGTGAAAATCAGCCGTCAACAACAGAACCGACAAGCACCACTACAACAACCACAAAACCCTCGGAAATTCCCGAAAACACTAAGGTTTTCTGTGACTGGACAGGCGATGTATCATTTGTTAAAACAGACGGTTGGCACAGTTACGCCTCCAATCTTTCTGACATCAGCGGAGCAATGACTGTGAACGAAAACGGTATGTCATTGGATACAACGGGTTATGAATTCAACTCACAACTTATTCAAATCGAGATGAAACTTGATGCAGCCGAAGTACAGAGCGCTATCAAAGCAGCAAAGGAAAACGACGGCAAACTTTACTTTGAATTTACTAATAAAGGCGCAAAAGCAGGTAAATACGAGGGCAGAGCAGGCTCAGCAACACCGAATTTCTATGATACCAACCTCAAAATCAACAAACTTTACTGCTTTGCAAACGGTGATTGGCAGAACGCTGTAAACCTTTGTCAAGAATTAACAGTTACAGGCTCAAGTGTCATCGACATTGATGTTGCAGACCTCGGCGATTTAATCCCGGACACCATCGCAATCAACATCTCAGGCGAGTATTATGACGATGCTTTAACTTACGCAAACTTTACAGTTTCACCGATTGTTGCAAAATCCGCTGATGATGAAACATTAAAAGGCGATGTAAACGGTGACGAAAAGATTTCAATCGCAGATGCTCGTGCACTCCTCGTTGCAATCGCAAACGGCGAAACAGATGATGAAACTCTCATCGAAGTAGGCGATTTAAACGGCGACGAAAAGATTTCAATCGCTGATGCTCGTGCACTTCTCGTTGTAATCGCAAACGGCTAAAATTTTGAAATTTAAAACGGTATTGTCTTTCGACAATACCGTTTTTTCATTTAATATCAAGTTCAGGTGGCACATCAATTTCGTCTGAAACATACTTGCCGTTTTTCTTGCGTTGGCGGACACATTCGGTAAGTAGATATTCAATCTGTCCGTTGACCGAACGGAAATCATCCTCCGCCCACGAAGCAATCGCATTGTACAGTTTCGCAGATAATCGAAGTGGCACCTGCTTTTTACTGTTGTCTGCCATATTAGTACAAACTTCCTGTGTTTACGATCGGCTGTGCATCGTGATTTCCGCAAAGTACAACCAATAAATTGGATACCATAGCCGCCTTGCGTTCTTCATCAAGTTCGACTAAACCACCGTTGTTCAAGCGTTCAAGTGCCATTTCAACCATACCAACCGCACCGTCAACGATCATCTTTCGTGCGTCGATAACAGCAGATGCTTGCTGACGCTGTAACATAACTGCCGCGATTTCGGGTGCGTAGGCAAGATAAGTAATGCGTGCATCAATAATTTCAAGACCTGCATCGTTGACCTTTGATTGAATTTCATCACGAATTTTACCAGCAACAATGTCACTTGAACCGCGCAAACTACCGTCGTCAGCAATGCCGTCGCCTGTTGTATCAACATTCGGCGATACATCGTAGGGATAAATGCGTACGATGTTGCGAAGTGCGCTGTCGCACATAAGCGAAAGGTACTCTTTATAGTTGTCAACATCAAAAACAGCCTTTGCAGTATCAACCACTTTCCAAGTTACCGCAATACCGATTTCAATCGGGTTACCAAGACAATCGTTAATTTTCTGACGGTTGTTATTAAGAGTCATAATTTTAAGCGAAATCTTTTTGCTTGAAAGTTCTAAATCAACCTGGCCGTTTGCGCTAACAGAAGGAGTGCTTTTTTTACTGCCAACATCACCACTTTGATTTAACTTTGTCTTTGCCGCCGGATTTACAGCCACACAAAACGGATTTACAAAGTAAAAGCCTGTTTCTTTTAATGTACCGTAATATTCGCCGAACAAAGTCAACACCAATGCTTCTTGAGGACCGACAACTTTTAATCCGATAAACGGAATCCATCCAATTACAAGCCACGCGATACCTACAATCAA
>JAXJSX010000046.1:0-5125 GCA_036309925.1 Acutalibacteraceae bacterium
GCTTAACAGTAGTCCAACCGCCATCAAAGGCTGTTGCACAAGTAGCTAAAAGCTCATCTTCTCTAACATTTTTGTTGATAACATCACGCATACGCTGACTTCCTGCCTCAGGTGCGAAAGTCAGACCGGATTTGCGAACTTTTGAAATTTTCTCGAGTAGTTCGGGTGAAAAACTGTCAATTCTTAAAGACGGCAAAGAAATATTTACCTTATCCTTTTGTGTCCAGTCAAGCATATCGTTAAGCAATGGCTCAATTTCGGTATAGTCACTCGTTGAAAGTGATGACAACGACACTTCTTCATAGCCTGTTGTATCGCACAGACATTTCGCCTGACTTGATACGGTTTCGTAATTTTTTTCGCGAACCGGTCGGTAAATCATACCTGCTTGACAAAATCTGCAACCTCGAATACAACCGCGGAAAACTTCTTGAACCGCTCTGTCGTGAACGGTTTGGATATACGGGACAACAAAATTTTCGGGGTAGAAAACATTATCCATATCCTCAACGATCGCCTTTGTTATCGGCATCGGCGCATCATTTTTAGCAGTAACTGATTTTACTGTACCGTCAGCATTATATTCTACATCGTAAAATGCAGGTACATATACACCTTGGATTTTAGCTGCTTTCTTTAAAAATTCAGATTTGCTGTCCCCTGCAAGTTTGCTTTCACGGTAAAGTTTCAAAAACTCTACCATCTGCTCCTCGCCCTCACCTAAAAACGCTACATCTATGAAATCCGCGATTGGCTCTGCGTTGCAAGTACAAGGCCCGCCGACAACAACCAGGTTATGGAGAGATTGTCTGTCTTTTGAGAAAAGCGGGATTTTTGACATTGCAAGCATATTGAGCATATTAGTATAGCAAAGTTCATATTGTAAAGTGAAGCCGATAATATCAAACTCATTGATATCGTCAAGGCTTTCGAGTGCAAATGTACCTGTGCCGCTCTCGATCATATTCTTCTCCATATCCACCCACGGTGCAAACACGCGCTCACACCAAGCCCATTCTAAATTGTTGATGAGCGAATAAAGGATTTTCATTCCAAGATGCGACATACCGATTTCGTATGTATCCGGAAAGCAAAACGCGAACCGTACATCAATATTATTTTTATCTTTAATTACGCTATTGAGTTCACCGCCGGTATATCTACCCGGTTTTTGAACGCCATTTAGCAATTTACGAAGTTTCTCTTCAGTCATACAATTCACCTTTCAAGTCTACTCAGCTCATTTTACTACATTTTAAGGGATTTTTCAATATTAAAATTAAAATTTTTCGGCATATTTGCGGACAAGCAAGAATATGCTTTACTGTAATCAAAGAAAGGTTGGATAAAATGCAGGCGGTGTTAAGACTTTTTGACAATACAACAGCGAAAATACTTTGCAATATTTGCGAAAGGGTTGAAATACGGGAAATCAGACTGCGGGTAAACCGACCGATTTGCATTACTACCCAAAACGGAAAACTCTACCCAACTTCAAGCGGAGGTTTTACCGTGTCGCCCGTTACAAACTCGTTGATAACAACCAAAGACCAAATTAAATCGGTTGTGTATAATGCTTGCGACGGCTCTGTTTATGCCTATCAAAATCAAATAAACAACGGATTTATCACAATTAAAGGCGGTCACAGAATAGGAATTTGCGGTTGTGCGGTCTACACAAACGGAGAAATCTCAAATATCACAAATTTCAGCGGACTGAATATCAGGATTGCACGGCAGTTTATAGGTACTGCTGAAAAACTTTTCGATGTATACAAGCATTTAGGACTTAAAAACACTCTTATTGTGGGTGCTGTAGGCAGTGGCAAAACCACGGTTTTACGCGATATCTCACGAAGTTTAGCGACTAAATACAACATCTGTGTTATTGACGAACGCTGCGAAATCTGCAACTGTGTAAACGGCGTACCCGCATTTGATATAGGCACAAACTGCGACTGTTTAAACGGCTACAAAAAGGCGGACGGCATAGAAATTGCAATCCGCACTCTATCACCCGATGTCATCGTATTTGATGAATTTTCTACACAGGACGAGCTTAAATCTGTAAATGACTGTTTCAACTGCGGCGTGAATATAATTGCCAGTATCCATGCACAAAACGAAAGTGATTTTATGAAAAAAGGTATTACTGAATACATACTAAATCAAGGGTTGTTCGACTGTTTTGTGTTTCTTCAAAACTGTCAAATTTCAAAAATAATTATAGGCGATGAAGGTTTATGCTGAAAATTATACTATTGCTGACATTACTCATCGTACCGATTATTATCGGAATTGAAATGAAAGGCGATATTGTGAAGCGCAGACAGCAACTTGAAAGCGTTGTAGTAATGATAAACGAAATAAGTTCACAAATAAGATACAACAACACTCCCTTGCCTGAAATAATATCGCATTTTAAGAATGATGAACGATTTAGTTCGCTTGAAATTCCCGATTACAATAGTGTTTTGGATTTCGCTGATGTTGTTATATCTAACAGTTCTTGTCGCTTAAAGCCAAATGAAAGCAGTACTTTCAAGGACTTTTTCATTGCGCTCGGCTCTACCGATACCGACGGGCAGATAAATCATTGCGAGTACTATAAATCAAAATTCACGGATTTCCTTTGCAACACGAAAGAAAACGACATTAAACTATGCAAAGTATACCCGTCGCTCGGTGCATTTTTCGGGATTTTCTTGCTGATTATGTTTATTTGAAAGGAAGAATTAAATGGAAATAGATCTCATCTTCAAAATTGCCGCAATAGGAATTATTGTTGCGGTTTTGCATCAACTTTTACTGCGTTCAGGCCGTGAAGAACAGGCTTTAATGGTAACGATTGCAGGTATCGTTGTTGTTATGATGATGCTGATTGGCGAAATAAGCGAGTTTTTCGACACCGTAAAATCGGTATTTGACTTATGACGGTTATCACAGCATGTGTATTTGCAATAATCAGTAGCAGTATTATCTTAATAATTCGCTCCTTTCGCCCTGAATATACACTTCCCTTGTCTATTGCAGCGGCAATCGGTTTGACTTTAATTTGCATTGACAGCATATTAAGCCTTAACACAGCGGTTTCAAAGTTGTTTGAAAATATAAATTCCGCATACATAAAAATTTTGCTTAAAGCCGCAGGTGTTTGCATTATATCAAGGGTTACAAGCGATATATGCAAAGACAGCGGACTTACATCAATCTCTGCACGAATTGACTCGGTTTGCCGACTTTCATTATGTGCATTGGCAATCCCGCTCCTATTGGAAGTAGTTGATTTAATAACGAAGATTTGCGGTGTTTAAATGAAAAGAATTTTAATATTTGTGTGTCTGTTTTTTTGTTTGTTTTCATTCGTAGCAAATGCAGAAACCTATACTTTTGAGCAGTTTGAAAGTCAGACGGATTTAGTTGTTGATATATCCGGCTTCGATATGCCGGATGATGTTGAAAGTCTGCTAAATCTTGAAAATACAATCAGTTCAACCACTTTACTCGATATAGTGAGCGGTGACGGTCTTGCAAAAATCTATGACTATATTTTAGCAAAAATCACTGTACCTCTGAAGTTTACGGTAACCACACTCGTTGCGATTATAATCAGCGCGTTGATAAAAAGTGCTGAAAACTTTACAAGACATAATGATGTGATTGAATTTGTGTTGTCGCTCATATTCATTTGCGTATGCACATCAAGTATGATTTCAGTTATAAGGGATTGTGCAAAAGCGGTGGGCAGTATCGGTGTGTTTATGTTTAGCTTCATCCCTGTTTTTATGGCAATTATTGCATCCACCCTAAAAACAGGAGTTGCGGCAGGAACGTCAAATTCCCTGTTTTTATGCGCTCAAATTATAAACTCTGCCGCAAACAAAATTGTCATACCTTTATCATCTGCAAGTCTTGCATTAGGCATTTCCTCGGGATTATCAGGTGAGCGGTTAAAAGGATTATCAAGCGGTATTAAAAAGTGCGTGACTTTTTGTTTATCACTTTTGACAACTATATTTTTAGGCATACTCACTATTAAAACCGCAGTTTTTTCAATCGGTGACTCCACAACACTCAAAACAGCAAAATTCCTATCGGGCAGTTTTATCCCGGTTGCGGGCTCTGCTATCGGTGATATGCTGTCGGGATTGTTGTATTGCATCACAACTTTACGCTCGACTGTCGGAATTTTAGGTATTATAATCGTGCTGTTGATAATACTTCCAACTATCGCACAGCTAATTGTATTTAAATTTTGCACATCAATTTGCTCGTTTGCGTGTAGCGTATTTTCTGAAACTTCTGCTGAAAAAATAATGCTTGCGTTTAGTGATACACTTTCGATTTTACTTGCAATTTCAATAATCAGCGCAATTATGTGCATTTTTTCGATTACAATTTTAATTTTAGGATGTGGTTAAATGAATGAATTTTTGAATGCCATCTGTTCTGTTTGCCTTGTGTTGATTGCAGTTGCGTTTTTTGAAATAATCATTCCAAATGAAAAGATAAAGCAGCCGCTTAAACTCTTAACCGGTGCGGTAATTGCAGCGTCTTTAATCGGAATTATAACAACATCTGAAATTGAAATTGAAAATTTCGATTTTGATATAGACTCTGCAAATTATTCTCAGCAATCAGCCGAAACTGCCGCAAAGATGGTAAGTACCGTTTTAAATGAAAACGGTGTAAACGGTGCAGAAATTACCATAGATACTTCTAAATCGGAAAACGGCGGCATAGTATTTAATAAAGTTACGGTAACTGCTGAAAACATCGCGGACAAGCGAAAAACAGAAGATGAAATTTCATCTCTTTTTGATGCTGAAATTGAAGTTTTAACAAAGTAAAATAAAGGACTGATATTATGAATGATTTAACAAATAAATTACCGCCTGTAATTCGCAAAAATCTGCGATATATAGTAATCATCCTTGGGGTGATGTTGATTTTAGTTATATTTTTCACTCCCTCCGGTGACGACACTCAGCAAGTAGTTGAAACTTCAGTTACCGCAGATGAATATGCACAATTACTTGAAAACAACATCGCAGATACGGTAAAAAGTATTGTAGGCGGTAAACCTACTGTGATGGTGACACTCAAAAGCGGTACGGAATATGTA
>JAXJSX010000047.1:0-2698 GCA_036309925.1 Acutalibacteraceae bacterium
CAACTTAACTGTAACACAGAATCACCCGTTCGTCATCTCTTTTTTTATTGCTTACTGTATCACATCTATTGTAATCCTACAAACTATCCCCGACAAGCAGGCGTTTTTGCTTGACATTCCCTTTCAAATAAAGTATAATTATTTAAATAAGGATTGTATGAAGGTGAAAACAATGGATATAAATTTTATGAGTGATGCGGTCAACATTCTCTCAACCCGATTAGAAGAGAGAAATCATATCGACCCGCTTTTCTACGAAAAATATAATGTTAAACGCGGATTGCGTAACGCTGACGGCTCCGGCGTTTTAGCAGGTCTTTCAAATGTCTGCTCGGTTCGCGGATATATGATGAACGATGCCGAAAAATTTCCGATAGACGGACAACTGTTGTACCGTGGATACGATATCAAGGATCTTGTTACAAACTGCGAAAAAGAGAACCGCTTTGCCTATGAAGAAGTCTGCTGGCTGTTGATTTTCGGTACATTACCCACTGAAAAACAACTTTCCGTCTTTAAGTCCACACTCGGCGAACTTCGTGAACTTCCCGAATATTTTGCGGAAGATATGATTTTAAAAGCCCCCTCACGCAACATTATGAACAAACTTGCGCGTTCGGTTTTGGCGCTTTACTCATATGACGATAATCCCGACGACATTAGTACCGTGAACATTCTGCGTCAAATTCTTGAGATTATCGCGCGTCTGCCGACTATTTTAGCATATTCTTATCAGGCAAAACGCCGTCATTACGACAAAAAGAGTATGTATTTCCATCCGATTGATCCGAAACACTCAACCGCAGAGATGATTTTGTCTTCGATCCGTGCAGACAGACAGTTCACAGCTGAAGAGGCAAAATTGCTCGACATCTGCTTAACACTCCACGCAGAACACGGCGGTGGTAACAACTCAACCTTCTCCGCCCGTGTGCTTGCATCTTCGGGTACAGATACATATGCGGTCATTTCATCCGCAATCGGCTCTCTTAAAGGTCCGCGTCACGGTGGCGCAAATGCCAAGTTCGCTGATATGCTCGACCATATAGAAGAAAATGTAAAAGATTGGCACAATGATGATGAAATTGCATCATACTTAGAAAGAATCGTTAAACGCGAGGTTGGCGATAAATCCGGACTTGTATACGGTATGGGCCACGCTGTCTACACTAAGTCCGATCCCCGTGCTGTTATTCTAAAAAAATACGCTAAAAAGTTGTGCGAAGAAAAGGGATTTGGCGACGAATTTGAACTGTTAGAGCGTATTGAACGCCTGACACCCGAAGTTTTTCACCGCGTTAAAGGTAGCGATAAAACCTTGTGCGCAAATATCGACTTTTATTCGGGCATTGTTTATAAAACTCTCGGAATACCGCGTGAACTTTTCACTCCGCTTTTCGCGGTTGCAAGATGTGCAGGTTGGAGTGCTCACAGAATAGAGGAAACTATGACAGGCAAGCGCATTATCCGTCCTGCATATAAGAGTACTTTCTCTCACGAACTTAGCTATATTCCAATGGCAGATAGAGATAAATTTTACGGAAAGGATTGAGTTTTTTGAAGAATAAAGCAGTCGTACCGTCTGTGATTTTTACGGTTCTAACAGCAGTAACGGTGATTTTGAGAATACTGCAAAGTGCCGCAATGATCGACCCGCAAACCGGCTTTTACAAACCGTCATACGAAATCTTTGAACCCATATTTTTAGTGACACTTTTCGGACTGATTGTTGCGTATTTCATTATAGCGATGCTCACAGTCAACTATCCACCACTTGAAAACCACTTTGTAAAATCAAAATCGCTCGGCACAGTTACTTTAATCTACGCTGTAATCACCGTGGCAAGATGTGTTGAATACTTCGTCACCGCAGGGGAAATGGAATTTATCGAATACATTTTAATTGTCGATTTTGCTATGTTCGGCGCATTTCTGATTATGTACTCAGTCTTTCTTTTGCAAGGCACCAGACCGCCCGCGGAACTGTTTTTAATTCCGAGTATTTTCGGCGCTGTGCGCTTCGGTGTCACATTTGTGAGTTATGTCGATGTAATCAAAGTCACCGATATTATTCTGACAATCACAATGCTTGGTATGTCGATGATGTTTTGGCATATGTTTGCACGCATCAATGCGGGAATTGCCGCTAAAACAACGGTTAAAATGTTGTTCGGCTTTGGTTTTCCTGCGGCGCTTCTTGCCATTGCTTGCTCTGTCCCGAAATACTATATGAATTGGTTTTTACCCGAAACAAGCATCCACATCAGCGAGCATATCTCGTATTTTGACTGTGCAAGCGGTATCTACATCTTCCTGTTTTTAATTTTTACACTTACTTTGCGCATTGTAAATCCGTATGAAACGGTAGATGAAGAATAGAGAGTGAATTTTATGTTTTTCAAAAGGAACAAAAAGAAAAATCAAAATGAGGAGATAATTAAGATCGCCTCCCACCGACTGCTTAAATATGTATCATCGCGTGACGAAAACGGTTGTGAGATTATACTCGGCAAAGGCGGAAGAATACATATCAAAGACGGCACTTTGTATGTCACCTGTGAGGGGGTTGATGTCTTTTCGTGTGATGCAGACACAATGGAATTCGGCGAACTTTTAAGCCGTGAGGGTGTCAGAATTGCCGGTTACAATGAAAACGGCGAGAAAAAAAGCGTTATTTGTAAATATTATTAGAACTCAA
>JAXJSX010000048.1:0-16824 GCA_036309925.1 Acutalibacteraceae bacterium
ACTTCAATTCCGTTGACTTCGACGCCTTCGTCTGCGGGGATTAAGATGTACTTTCTGCCGTCGATTATGCGGGTTTCAATGCTGTAACTGAAATCGGGAGCGACTGAAATCTTCACTTGCGGAGTTTTCAACTCGAACTTTTTAACATTAACAATGTTAGTCGGTGCGATTTTCGCAGTACTTTCAAACTGTTCACTGCATTTTTCCTTGAAAATCTCCACTTTTTTGTCATCCACACCGCTCTCACGCAGAATTTCACCCATCTCGCTCGGTGCGATTTCAAGCGGTTCAATCGCTTTACTCTCTTTATGTTGCTCTACTCGCTCACGCAACTGCTCGTGCACAGACTGCACCACATCAAAATCGAAGTCGTTTTCAAGCGACTGTGTGAGTATGTTTTCAAATGTGTCTTTCTGCTCGGTTGCGGACATCGGCGCAGGTGTATTAAAAAGAGTGCTGATGAAATCGTCAAACTTGCCTGATGTATCTTTAGAATAAAACAGGGTGTTGTAGATGTTCGTCTTGCGGTCGTCGAAAGTCGGGAACATAAACCCAAGTTCAGGCATAGACACCACTTGTGTGCCGACTCTGTTGCGAAACGCATTTTCGCTGATAGAATATCCGAGTTCGGATTTGCTGTCTGAAACGGGACAGACCGCGCAGATGAAATATGTAAACACGCAGTCAGATGAATCTTCGAGTTCTGTGCCGTCACTCGCGCGGTACGGTACATCGTACTTGTCGGTTGCAAGCAAAATCAAGTAACTTTGCTCGCCCATATCGAGCGTGTTTATGATGCGGTCGAACAACTGTTTGACTGTGTCGGCATCTCTGCCCTCACTCTCGTGAAGTTTGAGTAAAATTTTATATTCTTCGCTCTCTAAAATCTGTTCGTTTGAAAACTCAATATCGAGCAGATTTTTTGAAAGTGCACCCGACAGAGTCTTTTTAAGCAGACTTAAATATTTTTCACATTCGCTTTCAGTCAAAGTCGCAAGCGACACTTCATAAGACGAAATTACCTCTTTTGTATTGCCGACATAACAGCCGTAAATCTTACCGATACTGTTTTTATCGAGCGTGAGCCTCCTGCGGATTTCATTGAGTTCTTTTTGATTCATATTAAACCTCCGAAAAATTGCTGATTTAATTATACTACACTTGGGGCATCTCCCTTACGGAAGATGCCCCAATTATTATTCAACGCAGACCGTACCGTCTTGTTCGATTGTAATGGTCATACCGTCTTTAACATAATTCAAAAATTCATCGCCTAAACAGTCGATAACAGGCATTGTAACATCGTCTACCCACACATCAGACAGCACAGCACCCGCACACGCCAGCGAGTCGATATGATTTGAAAACAGCATACACGCAGGCTGGCGGTGCATTGCGCTTGCACAATAAAGCACCAGACCGCCCGTTGTCGAGCCGATAGTCTGCGGTAAGCATAGCGCATTGCCTGCGAGCGGTTTGCCGTAGAGCTCCTTGTTGTTCTGATCGTTGCATTTTGCGGTTTTATCGCCGAATTGCAATGCCTTTTGAAATGATGCGAGTGTATTAAAACCCTCTTTTGATACAACCGCCTTTGCGGTGACAGTACCCGGAGTGATAATTCGTCCTTTAAACTTTTTCATTTTATTTACCTGCCTTTGTAATCTGTAAAAGTATCTCATCGTCTGTGTAATAGCGTGCGGTCGTATATGTACGCAGTTTGTTTGACGATGTAATAACCGGCATTTTTGCGCAAAGCGGATTGTTCATATACATAAGCGGGCAGATGTATGATGTAATAACGCCGGTCGCTTTAAGGCGTGATGCGTATTCGGTTTGATTGAACTTTTCAAGTACTGCAGGTGCGGCGGTGAATACAGTCGGGATAACCACCTTTTTATTGCCGTGTTTTTTGAGCGATTCTTCGACTTTGTCAGTCCAACTTTTGAGTTGTTCCAAACTCATATGCGGACAACCCATAAAGCAAAGTTTCGGTGTGGCATTCGGATCTTTCCAAATCATCGGGTAATTATTTTTAACTCTTTCGAGTTCCTCATCTGTGATGACATACTCTCTCGCACCCTCTTTAATAAGCGACTTACCCTGCTGTTTTGCTTCAGGGGTAAGATTGTCGATATGATAAAGCCCCACTGCACCGTTAGATGCGGTTGCCGCGCCGAAATCTTTGAGATATGTACAAGCACTGTCGGTGAGTTCGTCGCCAATCCACTCTGAAAGTCCGATTATATACGGTACATCCTCCATTACTTTCATACCGATAGCCGAGCCGAGCAGTTGTGCTTCCGGCTTTTTTGTGGTTTCAATTTTGACGATCCATTGAGCGCGTCTTCCCTCATCTGTAAGCAAGCCGAAATAGGGTACATACCCTACAATCGAGCCCATAAGGTCGATTATACCCGAATTGCGATTGCAACGGGCACCCAGCACTGAGTTTGCATATACCACTGCAGACGATTCCGCCCAGCTTAAAACATCGCCCTGTTTCGGCTTGTTGCCGACTTGGTCCATATAGCAAGCGCAGGTGAACGCATCTTTGTTCATTAAACCGAGTTTTTGGAGTTGGTCTTCATAGAAATCCTGCTTATTGTACATAAACTTGTTGAATACAAGTTTTTGCAGTAAGTTTGCAGGCACATTTTTATCGAGCGGACGCGGATCAACTGAGAATTTCTGTCTTGATTTGACACCTTCGTTGATAAGTTGCTGTGAAAGGTCGTAAACAGGACTCATAACACCCAATCCGAAGGAGGTTACAAGGTGGTTGTATTCACTTGTGACAGGTACCATCTTTTCTGCTTCAAACGCATCCCCGTACATCACGAGTGTTTTCATAACTTTAGCGAGAGTCTGCCCTTTTTCGCCGTCTAATATTGCTTGTTGCTCTTTTGTAAGTTGCATAACGCATACCTCCTAAATCTTCATTGCCTTATCCCACGCCTGCCAGATAACAGTCCGCAGATTGCCGACTTTGCTTGCATCTCCGACAATATGAACTTTACCGCCTTTTTTGGCTATCGGATTTGACTTGTATCCGACTGATAAAATTACATTATCAGCATTGATTTTAAATGTTTCGCCGTCTTTATTTTGCACAGTCACACCGTCTTTGTGAATTTCACTCAGCTTTGTTTCAAGGTGTACAGGCACGCAGTTAGCATCAAAGAAATCACGCAGGAAACTTGTGTTTGCAAGGCAGATTTTGTCCGACACGATAAGGTCGTTTTTCATTTCAACAATAGTCGGCTTTTTGCCCTGCAAGTAGAGTTCATATGCGATTTCACAGCCTGTAAGTCCGCCGCCGATTATCACAACATTTTCGCCGACTGCCTTTTCACCCAATAAAAAGTCAACCGCTTCAATGCCGTATTGCGCACCTTTAACATTTAACTTGTTCGGCACAGCGCCTGTTGCGATGATGATTTCGTCTGCATCAAGTTTTGAAAGGTCGGAAATTTCGGTATTTAATTTAATGTCAATCGGGTATTTTTTGATTTCACGGTTGTACCACGCAATCAACGCACGGTCCTTTTCTTTATAAGACGGGGCTGCCGCCGCAATAAACACACCGCCGAGTTTGTCGCTCTTTTCATAAAGTGTGACTTTATGACCGCGCTTTGCAAGCACGATTGCCGATTCCATACCGCCGATACCGCCGCCGATTACAGCAACTTTCTTCACCTTGTGAGCGGGTTCGATTTTATATTTATCAGACTGCATAACACGCGGGTCAAGCGCACATCTTGCAATGTGGCTTGCATCATAAATTGACTGTGCGTTTGCAACGCCCTTGTAGTGCGCCATATTAAAGCACGCATTATGGCAACAGATGCACGGACGGATGTCTTCCATACGGTCTTCAATCAGTTTTGTTACCCACTGCGCATCAGCCAAAAACTGTCTTGCAACGCCTAAACCGTCGATTTTGCCGTCAGCAATCGCTTTTGCGCCGACATCGGGTTCCATTCTGCCTGCGCAAACAACGGGGATGTCAACAAACTGCTTGATGTGTGCAACATCGTCTAAATTGCAGTTTTGAGGCATATACATAGGCGGATGCGCCCAGTACCACGAATCGTATGTGCCGTTGTCGCAGTTAAGCATATCGTAGCCTGCATCTTGCAGATATTTTGCCGCCTTTTCGCTCTCTTTCATATCTCTTCCGAGTTCTGTATATTCTTCACCGGGGACAGCACCTTTGCACAAATCCTTGACTTTCGATTCAACCGAGTAACGAAGCGATACAGGATAATCTTCACCGCACACAGACTTGATTGCTTTGACAATGTCAGTTGCAAAACGGTAACGGTTTTCAAACGAACCGCCGTATTTATCTGTACGATGATTGGTGTATTTCAAAGTGAATTGGTCGAGCAGATAACCCTCGTGTACCGCGTGGACCTCCACACCGTCAACGCCTGCCTCTTTGCATAAAACGGCGGTTTTTGCAAATGCGTCAACGATTTCCTCAATTTCTTTGACGGTAATCTCACGGCATTTCATTTTATCTGACCAGCGTGATGGCAGTTCGCTCGGACTTGCGCTCTGATAGGGGATGTTGATGATGGGTTTGATTATATCACGCACTACAGGTGCATTATGTAACGCAACAAGCGCAGTCGGGACTGCCCACGAACGTCCCATACCTGCAGTGATTTGGATAAACAGTTTCGCACCCGTTTTATGAATTTCGTCCATAAACACTTTAAGTTCTTTGAACATCTTTTTGTTTTCATACAGCCATTGTCCCATAAATGTACTGCGTATAGGCGCAATACCCGGAATAATCAAACCGACATTATTCTGTGCCTTTTCAATGAAAAACTTTGCGGCTTCCTTGTCGAAATGGTTTCCGGTATGCTCCATCCATCCAAACAGTGAAGTACCGCCCATAGGACAAAGCACAATGCGGTTTTTGATCTCCACATTGCCGATTTTCCACGGCGTAAACAGTGCATTAAATTTAGAATTCATAAAAATCAACCTTTTTATATATAGTTTTTCAATAATACTATACACATTATACAATACGAATGATTGTAAGTCAACAAAATTACCGTTGAAAAAATCTTGATATATTGTGATAACTATGATAAAATAATATATTATAGAATGTAAAGGGAGAGGACCATGTCAATCGTTCAATGGGATTACCTTGAGGTCGATAAAGAGTGCGCAAAGGATGTTGCACAGCAGTGTGATTGCACGCTTTTTTGTGCGTTACTGTTGACATCACGCGGTGTAACCGAGTATTCGGAGGTTGACGAATTTTTGTCAACAGATGTAGTGTTCTCTAACCCTTATGCAATAGACGGGATTGCCAAGGCCGCTGAAATCATACGCAATGAGATAGACCTTCACGGTAAAATCTGCGTTTTCGGTGACTATGACTGTGACGGCGTTACAGCAACTGCTCTATTGACAGATTGCCTTAGAGATATGCGTGCGGATGTCATTTACAAAGTACCTCTTCGTGAAGACGGGTACGGTATTCGCACAGAGGATGTGGATAGTCTTTTCGATGACGGCGTGAGTATGATTATCACCGTTGATAACGGTATTTGTGCGTTTGAGGCGGCTGAGCGTGCGAGAAATCTCGGTATCAGATTTATAATTACCGACCACCATCTACCCAAAGATACCCTGCCGATTGCTGATGCCATTGTTGATCCGCACATAGAGGGCAGTACATACGGATTTAAGGATTATGCAGGCGTGGGCGTTGCGTTTATGCTTGCGTGTGCGATACTGCAGAAAGATTGTACAGAAGCAATTGAAGATTACGGCGATTTAGTCGCACTCGGCACAGTTGCTGATGTCGTCCCTTTGCTCTCAGATAACCGCTCGTTTGTTCGTTACGGCTGTGAGATGATGACAGGCTGGCCGTGTTGCGGTATGTACTATTTAAAAGACGCGGCAGGAGTAGCAGACAGAATAATCGACTCAAAAACCGCCGCTTTTGCACTCGCACCGAGAGTGAATGCCGCAGGCAGAATGAAAAATGCGAACGATGCGGTTGAACTGTTTTTGTCGAAAAGTGACGATGACTGTGCAGAATTATCCAAAATGCTGTGTCAATGCAATGACGACAGAAAAAAGGTTGAAAATCTGATTTTAATCGAGGCGCTTTGCATTATCGAAATGAATCCCGAATGTCTGAATTACCCTGTGCTTATCGTAAAAGGTGAGGATTGGCATTTCGGGGTACTTGGTATCGTTGCCGCAAAACTTTGCAATCTGTTTAGCAAACCTTGTATTGTTATGAGTGAGCAGGACGGTATTGTTCACGGCTCGGCGAGAAGTTATAAAGGCGTGAACATTTTTGAGGTTTTGAACGGCGCAAAGGAACATCTTCACGCATTCGGAGGACACGAACTTGCGGCAGGCGTGTCAATTTCAAATGAAAATTACGATGTTGCAGTTACAGCCATACAGCAAAGCGCACACAAGCAGTATCCACATCTTCCGATGAAAAGTATGGATGTTGCGCTGAAATTAAATCCGGGTGCGACTACGGTGGATACCGTTAAAGTGACAAGTGCGCTCGAACCGTTCGGTGCGTGTAACGAGTCGCCTGTATATGCGTTCACCAATATGCGTATTGACAAAATCTCGCCTGTCGGGAAAGCACAAAATCATCTTCGGCTTCAATTATCCCGTGAGGATGCTACAATACAGGCAATGTGCTTCTTTACACCGCCCGATGACTTTCATTTTAAAGCAGGCGATGTTGTTGATTTGGCAGTCGAACTTATAATAAATTATTACAATGACAACGAAAGTCTGACTATCAGCATTAAAGATGTTCATTTTTCAAATATGAATTACAATTATATCAGCACAGGTATTCGTGACTACGAAAACTACCGTGCGTGGAGCGTAAAGCCCGAGGGTAAATACATCACACGCGAACAGGTGCAGGATGTTTGGAAAAATATCAAAGAGCATAAAACGATTACGGGCAATGAAGATATTATTATGCAAAGAATAGGTGTCAGAGATTATTTTTGCACCAGGATCATTCTCGATGTTTTAGCCGAACTTCAAATGATTGAACTTAAAGCGGATAGAATTATAAATATCAGATTTATTGAAAATCCAAAGAAAAATCCGCTTATAAATTCAAAAACCTACCTTGAATTTAAAAATGACTGATTGGAGGGGTAAAAATGGCATTCAGCGAACACAGTTTTGACGATATTATATCGGCTTGTGATGAAAGCGGTAAAAAATATGATATTGATGCCCTGAAAAAAGCGTATGATTTTGCGGAAAAGGCGCACGAGGGGCAGTATCGTAAATCGGGTGAGCGGTATTTCAATCACCCTGTTTCAGTTGCAATAATTCTGATTAAACTCGGTATGGATATAGATACCATCACCGCTGCATTTTTGCACGATGTTGTTGAAGATACCGAATATACCGAAAACGATATTCGTGAGATTTTCGGCAAGGATGTTGCAATGCTCGTTCAGGGTGTGACAAAACTAAAAAAGATTAAAAATGCCAGCCGTGAGGAAAATCAAGCGGAAAACATCAGAAAAATGTTGCTTGCTATGGCAGAGGATATCAGAGTTATCATCATCAAACTTGCCGATCGTCTGCATAATATGCGCACACTTTCCGCCCAGTCTGCACAAAAACAGCGGGATATTTCAAAAGAAACGCTTGATGTATACGCACCTCTTGCGCACCGTCTGGGTATCCGTGCCATTAAAGAGGAACTTGAGGACATTTCAATCAGATTTTTAGATCCTGTCGCGTATGCGGAAATCGAACATTCGCTCGACTCAAAAAAGAAATACCGTGATGAATTTATAAATAGCATTATAAGCCGTCTTGATGTGCGTCTGAAAGAGCATATTTCGAGTATCACCGTGTCAGGACGGGTTAAATCCATCCACGGCATTTACCGCAAAATGTACTTGCAAGGCAAGACCATTGACGAAATCTACGATATTTATGCGGTGCGTGTCATCACCGACACCGTTGCGGACTGTTATAATATTTTGGGATTTGTTCACGATATGTTCCGTCCGTTGCCCGGCAGATTCAAAGACTATATTTCCACTCCGAAACCGAATATGTACCAGTCGCTTCACACCACACTTCTCTCTCGTGAGGGCATACCGTTTGAAGTGCAAATTCGCACTTGGGATATGCACCGTACCGCTGAACTGGGTATTGCGGCGCATTGGAAGTATAAAGAGGGCGTTAAAAAGTCTGACGATAAACTTGACGAACGCTTGCAGTGGGTACGCAAACTGCTCGACAATCAAGAGGAGACAGACGATGCAGCGGAAATGGTTACAAGCATCCGTTCTGACTTAACTCAGGATGATGTGTTTGCAATCACCCCTAAAGGTGATGTTGTGTCGTTGCCCGCAGGCTCGTGCGTTATAGATTTTGCATATGCAATCCACACCGCAGTCGGAAATAAAACCGTCGGCGCAAAGGTGGACGGCAGAATCGTTCAGTTGTCGCACATTATTAAAACAGGTGAAGTTATTGAAATCCTCACCACTTCGCAACCTCACGGGCCGAGCAGAGATTGGCTGAAGATCGTTAAAACATCCGAGGCACGCAATAAAATCCGTTCGTGGTTTAAAAAGGAGAAACGCGAAGAAAATATCGAGCAGGGTAAAGCGGAAATCGACCGTGAGTTCAGACGCAACTATATCAATCTTACCCCCGAAGAATACGACAATATGATGCGTGAACTTGCTAATCGTCAGCATTGTGACACGGTTGACGATTTCTATGCGGCTATCGGATACGGCGGTATTGCCGTATCACGAATGATGCCGAGGATTAAAGACGACTATAAGGCGTTGCGTAAAAAGACAGAGGCTACCCTTGAACAGTATATCAGAAAGCCGACTGAAAACAAGCACAGGCACGATTCCGTTGTGGTCGATGAGATGGATAACTGCCTTGTCAAATTGTCAAAATGCTGTAATCCGCTTCCCGGGGACGCCATTATCGGATTTATCACCCGCGGACACGGTGTGTCTGTGCATAAACGCGACTGTGTGAATGTTCCGAAAAATTTAAGCGAAGACACTTCGGGCAGATGGATTTCAGTCAGATGGACAGGCGACATTCAGCAGTCGTTCCAGTCTACCTTGAAGATCCACGCAATCGACCGTAGCGGTCTTTTGGCGGATGTCACCGTTGCAATCGGCAATCTGCGACTGTATATGCACTCCGCATCTGCCCGTGCATTAAAAGACGGTAACTGCGAAATCACTGTTACAATCAGCATTGAAAATGTCGAACACCTTAAAAATATCATCAACAAACTTTCAAAAATTCAGGGAGTCTATTTAATCGAAAGAACATAAATAAATTGTTGCAATCCGTTTTATAATGGAGTATAATAATTTTATACAGTTTTTTAGGAGTGATAAAATGAAGTATAGTGAAATGAGCAAATCTGAGCTTGAGTCCGAGCTTGAAGCTCTCAAAGAAGAATATCAAGGCTATAAGCAGATGGGACTGTCACTGACTATGGCTCGCGGTAATCCCTGTAAAGAACAGCTTGAACTGTCAAACGGCCTTTACGATACAGTAAACGGCAGTAACGCATACACTCAGGACGGTCTGGATGTCAGAAACTACGGCGGTCTTGACGGCATCCCCGAAATGAAACGCCTTTTTGCACAGATTTTTGAATGTCCCGAAAGAGATATTATCATCGGCGAAAATTCATCACTTCATATGATGTTTGACGCTATTGCACAGGCGGTTTCAATGGGCCTTGACGGCGAACAGCCGTGGGCAACTCTCGATAAAGTAAAATTTCTTTGTCCCGCTCCCGGATATGACCGTCACTTTGCGGTAACACAGTATTTCGGTATCGAAAATATCACCGTTCCGATGACTGAAAACGGTCCGGATATGGATGTTGTCGAAGAACTTGTAAAAGATCCCGCGGTTAAGGGTATCTGGTGTGTTCCGAAATACTCAAATCCCGACGGTATCACATATTCAGACGACACCGTGCGCAGACTTGCATCTATGAAACCTGCGGCAAAGGATTTCCGTATTATCTGGGATAATGCGTATCTGCTCCACCATATTTACGAGCAACCCGAAAAGCAGGAAAAGGTGCTTTGTCTTTATAAAGAATGTCAGAAATTCGGCACACAAAACCGTGTGTTGATGTTCGCATCTTTCTCGAAAATCACTCACCCCGGTTCAGGTGTTGCAGCTATGGCGGCGTCAGACCATAACATCGAACTGATTAAGCACAGAATGACATTTCAGACTATCGGCCCGGATAAAGTCAACCAACTTCGTCATTGCAGATTTTTCAAAGATATTGATGCTGTGCGTGAGCATATGATGAAGCACGCTGCAATCGTTCGCCCGAAATTTGAACTCGTTTTGAATACGCTCGAAAAAGAATTGTCGGCGGTTGATTGCTCGTGGCGTAACCCCAAAGGCGGTTATTTTGTCAGTTTCTACGCACCAAAGGGCTGTGCTAAGAAAATCGTCGCATTGTGTAAAGACGCAGGCTTGATACTCACCCCTGCAGGTGCGACATACCCCTACGGTAACGATCCTGATGACAGCAACATCAGAATTGCTCCGACATTCCCGCCGATTACAGAACTTGAAACCGCGCTGAAACTTTTCACAGTCGCAGTCAAAATCGCCGCAATCGAGAAAATTTTATAATCCGTAAAAGATGTGTCAGCGCTGACACATCTTTTTTACTTTCGTATTAACCAAAAAACTATTGAATAATTATACATCGTATGATATAATAAATAACGTATACAATAATGCGATTTTTGTGCTTAACATAAGGAAGTATATGTAAATGAACTCACAACACACCGACTTAAAAATACTCCCGAATATACATTCCCCCCGTGACCTTGACAGTCTTTCACCCGATGAAATGACTGCTCTTTGTGATGAATTACGGAAAAAAATGATTGAAACCGTGTCGAAAAACGGCGGACATTTGGCGTCCAATCTCGGCGTTGTCGAACTTACCGTTGCTATGCACAAAAGTTTTGATTGCCCGAAAGACACCATCATTTTTGATGTTGGCCACCAATGCTATACCCACAAACTGCTCACGGGCAGATTTGATAAATTCTCAACCATTCGTGAAAAGGGCGGACTTACAGGATTTTTGTCGCCCAGCGAGAGCGAATACGATTCGTTTTTGACGGGCCATTCGAGCACCGCTGTGTCAGCAGGTTGCGGGTTTGCGCAGGCTAAAGCCATCAAAGGTGAGGACGGATATGTCGTCTGCGTGGTTGGTGACGGCGCACTCACAGGCGGTATGGCATATGAAGGGCTGAATAACGCAGGTAAAACGGGCGGTAAACTTATTGTGATTTTAAACGATAATAAGATGTCGATTTCCAAAAATGTCGGCGGTATGGCTCGTCATTTAGCAGTCGTGCGTGCAACTCCCACTTACCACAAATTCAAAAAAGGCACAGGCAGATTTTTAGAGAACATCCCGCTTATCGGCGGAAAATTATATAAATTTGCAGAGCGTGTGAAAACATTTTTCAAGCGACTGATTTACCGCAAAACCGTGTTTGAAGATATGGGATTTTCATACCTCGGTCCAATCGACGGGCATAATCTCCAGCAGTTAGATGCGGTATTCAATGCCGCAAAACAGCAACGCAGGCCCGCACTTGTACACGTTTGCACCCAAAAGGGCAAGGGATATGAATTTGCAGAGCGTGACCCCTCGATCTTCCACGGTGTATCGTCCTTCGATATTGAAACAGGCGAGCGGTTGCCTGGCAGTACTGACTATTCTGCGACTTTCGGCAAGGCACTTTGCAAAATGGCAGGCAAGGACAGCAGAATCTGTGCTGTCACTGCGGCAATGGGGCCGAGTACAGGACTTAAAGATTTTGCAAAGTCGTACAAATCCCGCTATTTTGATGTCGGCATTGCCGAGCAACACGCAGTCACTTTCTGCGCAGGACTTGCAAAAGGCGGTATGTTGCCTGTTTTTGCGGTGTATTCATCATTCTTACAGCGTGCCTACGACCAAATCGTACACGACTGCGCCGCACAGAACATAAAAACGGTGTTTGCAATCGACCGTGCAGGCATTGTCGGGGAAGACGGCATCACCCACCAAGGTGTGTTCGATGTCGCATTTCTATCAAACATCCCGAATGTGACGATTTTCGCACCGGTGTCTTTTGATGAAGTCGAAAATTATCTCCACAGGGCGATGTATGAAACAGACGGCGTTGCGGCGTTGCGTTACCCGCGCGGTGCGCAGTTACGGTTGCCCGAAAACTATAAGAGCGGTAATGATGATTTTGCGGTCTACGGCGACGGCAACACTACACTTGTGACCTATGGCAGAACTGCGTCTGCGGTGTTTGAAGCAGCAGAAAAACTCAAAGCCGACGGTAAAAATGTAAAAGTTGTGGTGCTTTATAAAATTCATCCGATAAACGCAGAAGCGTTTGAAGCGGTTAAAAATTCAAAGCAGATCTTCTTTTTTGAAGAGGGTATACAGTCGGGCGGTGTGTGCGAGCATTTCGGCGCAATGTGTATGCAAAACGGATATAACGGCGACTATCACATCACCGCAATCGACGGTGAATTTGTACCGCATCAGAAAGTTTCAGAAGGACTTTCCGAATTAAAACTTTCCGCAGACGGTATCTATAACACAGTAACGGAGTATAAAAATGGCAACAAGACTTGATGTATATTTAGTTGAAAATTCACTTGTACAGTCCCGCGAGCGTGCCCGCGCACTTATTATGGCGGGGGATGTCTATATCGACAATCAAAAGGCGGATAAACCCGGCACTCAGGTCAAGGACGGGCAAAAAGTTGAGGTGCGGGGCAACGATTTAAAATATGTCAGCCGTGGGGGACTCAAGCTCGAAAAGGCAATGCAGAATTTCGGGTTATCCCTCGACGGTTTAGTTTGCGCTGATATTGGTGCGTCAACAGGCGGTTTTACTGACTGTATGCTAAAGTCGGGTGCAAAAAAGGTCTATGCTATTGATGTCGGCTACGGTCAACTTGCGTGGTCGCTTCGCACAGACCAACGCGTTGTAAATATGGAACGCACAAATTTCAGATATGTAACCCACGAGCAAATTGCAGAAGACCTTGATTTTGCATCGGTGGATGTATCGTTTATTTCACTTGAAAAAATTCTGCCTGTAATGCAGTCACTTATGAATTCGCAGTCACGCGCGGTATGTTTAATCAAACCGCAGTTTGAGGCAGGGCGGGAGAAAGTCGGCAAAAAAGGCGTTGTAAGAGATACAGCAGTGCATATTGAAGTGGTCGAAAAAATTGTGAATTTTGCAATCTCACTCGGATTTTCAGTAGACGGACTTGATTTTTCCCCAATTAAAGGCCCGCAGGGCAACATTGAATATCTGATGTACATAGTAAACGACGAAAAGTCGGAAAACCGTGCAAAAATTTCAGCGCAAGACCTTGTAAATCAGTCGCATATTACACTTGATAAATAGGTGATACAATGAAAGTTGCAGTCTTTTTCAATCCCGACGGGGTGCGTGATGAGATAAAGCAAAAACTGTTTGACACTCTTCATTCACTCGATTTTAAATATTATCTTGCGGACTTCAACAACGCAGACGATACAATAGAAAAATGTGATATAGTCCTCGCTCTCGGCGGTGACGGTACTATTATGCACGCGGCAAAACGCGCAGCACTCCACAATAAAAAAATACTCGGTATAAACTGCGGTCATCTCGGTTACAATGCGGGACTTGAGGCAAACGAACTGAACCTTTTGTATATGCTCAAAATCGGCGAATATAAAGTCGATTATCGAATGATGCTTAAAATTACAATCGGCGATAAAAATTATTATTGCGTAAATGATGCAGTCGTGTGTAAGGGTGCGCTGTCGAGAATGATTGAGATAAACGCAACTTTCGGCGGTGCGAAAATGCATTATCGGGCAGACGGTCTTATTTTCTCCACCCCCACAGGCTCGACTGCGTATTCGCTATCCGCAGGCGGCCCTGCAATCGAACCTACTCTCGATTGTATTTCAGTCACCCCAATCTGCGCACACTCGCTGTTTTCACCACCGCTTGTTGTGCGTCCTGACACCGAAATCGTTGTTGAAATCGACTCGGATTCCAGAGGGGATGCGTATTTGACACTTGACGGGGAAACCGCTATCGAACTCGATACAAAAACCCCGATTAAAATTACAAAAGCCGATGTGTATGCGCATATTGTCCGTATTAAAGACGACGGATTTTTAAAAATTCTCAAAGAAAAGATTAAATAGAGGTTTACATATGAAAAGAAACAGACACAGAAGAATACTTGCGCTGATAAGCGAGTTCAATGTGACCACACAAGACCAACTGCTCGACTTACTTTGCAAAGAAGGCTTTGATGTAACGCAAGCAACCGTATCGCGTGACATTAAAGAACTTCGCCTTGTTAAAGCAACGGGGGCAGACGGCGTTTCTTGCTATAAAGTGATGCAAAGCGGGGTAGCGTCCCCGAAGTTTGACGGCATCTTTGCAGATGCTGTGCTGTCTGTTGTCAGTGCGATGAACGACGTCGTTGTAAAATGTTATCCGGGCACTGCAAACGCTGCGTGTACGGTAATCGACAGTATGCACTATCCTGAAATCGTCGGCACACTCGCAGGGGATGATACAATTTTCATCATCACAAAAAGCACAGACGATGCGCTTTCACTTCAACAAAAACTCACAGATATGAAATAGGGCGGTGAGGTTAATTGCTTTGCAGTTTGCATATTGAAAATATTGCAGTAATTGAACGGGCAGATATTGAGTTTACCGATGGCTTTTGTACGCTGACAGGTGAAACAGGCGCAGGTAAATCCATTTTGATCGACTCGATAAACGCAGTTCTCGGTGAACGCACACCCAAAGATTTAATCAGGGCAGGATGCGAACGCGCACAGGTGGTTGCGCAGTTTACCGATTTATCAAATGAATGTCTGAAGGCATTATCAGACCTTGACATTTCCGATGAGGACGGTGATATAATTATCAGCCGTGTTATCACACAGTCCAAAAGTGTTGCGAAGGTCAACGGCGTGGCAGTGCCTGCATCCGCACTAAAAACGCTCGCGCCCTACCTTGTCAATATCCACGGTCAGCACGATTCTCAACAACTACTCAACCCCGACAGGCATTATGTCTACATTGACTTGCTTGCGAAAAACGAAGAACTCAAAAATGAATATAAAACTGCGTTTTCAAATATGCAGAAAACCCGAAAAACGCTCAACGCTCTTGCATCGAGTGAAGAACAACGAGAGCGCAGGATTTCTGTTTTGGAATATGCGATTGACGAACTCACTCGTGCGGATGTAAAGTCCGGCGAGGTGGAGAGGCTTAAATCCCGTAAAGAAGAAATCAACCGCAACAAAAAAGCGGTTGAAACACTTCGTAAAATTGCAAATATTTTGGACGGCGACAACGGTGCGCTGTCGCTTATCGACGAAGCGGTATCCGGCCTTATTTCAATCTCGAACACCCACGCAGACATCTCAAACAGTGCGAATGAGATGAGCAATGCTCGCGATATAATCGAGAATGTCGTTCGTGCAAATCACAATATTTTATCCGACTGCTATTTCGATGAAAAGGAACTTGATACCATTGACGAACGGCTGGATATGTACTTCTCGTTTGTTGGAAAATACGGCAAAAACGAAGATGAAATGCTCGAATTTTTGAGTAACGCAAAATCAGAACTTGAGAGCCTTAAAAATTCCGAAAAGAATATGGGCGAACTTTCTGAAAAATTGC
Organism: Acutalibacteraceae bacterium; assembly: GCA_036309925.1. Classification (GTDB taxonomy): domain Bacteria; phylum Bacillota; class Clostridia; order Oscillospirales; family Acutalibacteraceae; genus RUG14109. Next base: position 15,816 of record JAXJSX010000048.1, read on the forward strand.
AAAGCGAAGTCGAAAAAGTCAAATCTCTCGGTGCTCGCCTTACACAGTCACGAGCGGAGGCATCTGAAAAATTTGAAACGGATGTTGAAAACGAACTGAAGTTTCTGAATATGCCGAGCGTGAAACTGAAAGTGCAAATAAATCAAGCACCCTATTCAACGCTGGGCGCTGATAAGGTGGAATTTTTAATCCGCACAAATTCGGGTGAACAATTAAAACCGCTTTCAAAAATCGCATCAGGCGGTGAAATGTCGAGGATTATGCTCGCAATAAAATGCGTGCTGTCTGAAAACGATCCTGTCGGCACAATGATATTCGACGAAATTGATGCGGGTATCAGCGGTGAGGCGGCACTTAAAGTCGGCGACCGATTAAAAGCAGTTGCAAAGCACAGACAAGTCATCTGCGTGACGCATCTTGCGCAAATCGCGTGTATGTCAAAACTTCATCTGCTGATAAAAAAATCAACAGACGACTTTCGCACATACACAAACATTACCCCGCTTGACGATGATGGCAGAAAACGCGAACTTGCCCGAATTATCGGCGGTAATGTCACAGATTCAGCAATATCAGCCGCCGAAGAATTGCTTGAAAAATACAAACTTTAGGAGTGTTGAAATATGAATTACGGAGAAATTGCGGTACAAAAACACAAGCAGTGGCAGGGCAAAATCGAGGTTATTTGCAGAGCCGAGCTTGAAACTAAAGACGATTTATCAATCGCTTACACCCCGGGTGTCGCACAGCCGTGCTTGGAAATTGAGAAAAATCCCGATTTGATTTACGATCTTACACGCAGAGGCAATTTAGTCGCAGTTGTGACAGACGGCACTGCGGTTTTGGGACTTGGTGACATCGGCCCGCTTGCGAGTATGCCGGTTATGGAGGGCAAATGTGCGCTTTTCAAGGCTTTTGGCAATGTTGATGCTGTGCCGATTTGCGTAAATTCAAAGTCGGTCGATGAGATTGTGCAGACCGTTTCTCTTATTTCGGGATCGTTTGGCGG
>JAXJSX010000049.1:0-1887 GCA_036309925.1 Acutalibacteraceae bacterium
AACGCTGCAAACGCCGCTGAACTCGTTGCACAGCCTGATGTTGACGGCGGTCTTATCGGCGGTGCATCACTTAAAGCGCAGGATTTCTCAGTTATCGTAAAGGCTGCAACAAACGGCTAATTATTTATAATGGGAAGGTAAACATAATATGAAGAAACCTAATGTATTGATTATTATGGACGGTTACGGAATGAATCCCGATACCGTTGGCAATGCGGTTTATTCCGCAAATAAACCCAATCTTACGAAGTACTTTAACGAATGTCCGAACACCGTTATCGGCGCATCGGGTATGAATGTCGGTCTGCCCGACGGCCAGATGGGTAACTCTGAAGTCGGCCATACAAATATCGGCGCAGGCCGAGTAGTATACCAGGAACTCACCCGTATATCAAAGTCGATTGCCGACGGTGATTTCTTTGAAAACGATGTACTTTGTAAAGCAATGGATAACGCAAAAGATAAGGCTTTGCATTTGCTCGGACTTTTATCTGACGGCGGTGTTCATTCACATTTAACTCACCTTTTCGCATTGCTTGAAATGGCAAAGAAAAAGGGCGTTGAAAAAGTATATGTACACGCCTTGCTTGACGGCCGTGATGTATCTCCTACATCGGGCGCAGGCTTTATTGAAGAACTTTATAATAAAACGAAGGAACTCGGCGTGGGCGTAATCGCAACCGTAGCGGGTAGATACTACGGTATGGACAGAGATACCCAATGGGGCAGAGTTAAACTCGCTTATGACGCTATCGTGTCGGGCGAAGGTGCGAAATGCGACTGCCCGAAAGCGCATGTTGAAAAGTCATATGAAACTGTTGACGGCGACGGCAAAAATCTTACCGATGAATTTGTTATCCCGACCGTTGTCGGCGATTATGACGGCGTGAAAGACGGTGACAGTTTTGTATTTTTCAATTTCCGTCCTGACAGAGCAAGAGAAATTACACGCGCTTTAATTGATCCCGAATTTACCGGATTTGAACGTGCAAGAGGCGCACTTCCTATTCAATATGTATGTATGACTGAATACGATGCAACTATGCCGAATGTCGAAGTTGCATTCAAACCCGAAGCACTCACAATGACAATGGGCGAAACTTTAGCAAAGGCGGGTAAAACACAACTTCGTATCGCTGAAACTACTAAATATGCACACGTTACATTCTTCTTTAACGGCGGTGAAGAAGTTAAATTCGACGGCGAAGACAGAGTTTTAATCCCGACTCCCGATGTTGCAACATTTGATTTATGCCCCGAAATGAGCGCATATAAGGTGCGTGATGCGGTGGTTAAAGAGATTAAATCGGGTAAATATGATGCGGTAATCCTCAATTTTGCAAACTGCGATATGGTCGGTCATACAGGTATTTTTGAGGCTGCTCAAAAGGCAGTCGAAGTGACTGATGAATGTGTCGGCGATGTAGTAAACGCAACACTTGAAATGGGTGGCGTTGCATATATCACCGCTGACCACGGTAATGCAGATAAAATGACAGACGGCGATCAGCCGTTTACAGCACATACTACATTCCCTGTACCGTTTATCGTCGTAGGGCACGACTGTGAACTGCGTGACGGCGGTAAGTTGTGCGATATTGCGCCGACAATGCTCGATGTAATGGGAATCGAAAAACCCGCAAGTATGAGCGGCGAAAGCCTTATTAAATAGTAGGGGCGATATCATACGCACGTTGTGGTGTTGACTGCTTTAGCATTAGCGAAATACGGTTTCATCGTATTTAAAGATTTTTTAATAATGAATTTTTTATTGAATGTCGGGATCGCGCCCGACAGCGCGGTTACTTTTTATGTGAAAAAGTAACCAAAAGCACACAAACGACGCGTTTGATCCAAAGGGGAGTTTCGATTCTCCCCTCACAAATC
>JAXJSX010000050.1:0-5764 GCA_036309925.1 Acutalibacteraceae bacterium
CCAACAAAAACAATGCATCGTTTTACTCTAATATTGCATTAAAATGATAATAGATTATCATAATTTTTGAACATTTTGCACAATTAGAGCCATTTTCTCCCCGTAAAACTATAAAAGTTTGCTCTATTTTTAACAAATTCTTTAAATGTTTGTCAAAGTTGTTTAGAAATGTTTGAATAAAGTCGTTAAATGTTACAAAATTGCAAAGTTTTCAGAAAAAAATTAAAAAATGTATTTACAATTAAACCATATTGTGTTAAAATGATTATGCTAACAAAATGCAAAATCTAAAATTAGGATGTGAAAACTATGTTATCAACAGGTGTGGAAAGACCGGTAGACGAACTCGGAAGAATCGTTATCCCCAAGGAAATCAGAAGAAATTTCAATATCGAAACAGGCAATCGTCTTGCAATCAGCATTGACGGCAACAAAATTATTTTAACTAAGAGTGTTCTCGCTTGCGCACTTTGCGGCGGCCACGAAAATATCGAACATATTGGCGAGCATACACTCTGCGAACACTGCATTAAAAAAGTTAAAGAACACTAAAATTATTTAATAATTTTGTTAGCCAAATGCCGTCCAACAGGGCGGCATTTGCATTTTTCTTAAACTTAATAAGTTATAATTGGTATTAAATTCGATTTCGCACCACAATATATAGTTGAAAGAAAAATTTTTTTAAAAATTTAAAATATTTTGTTGACGAAATCGAAGAAATAGTATATAATTTTAATGGTTATGCGAAAAAATCTATCTGTGTGCAACTTAGCACGGTATGGAATTTTTCAGAAAATTTTAAGAAAAACGGAGGGTGTAAATTATGTTAAGAACTTACCAGCCTAAGAAGCTTCATCGCAAGAAGGTTCACGGTTTCAGAAAGCGTATGTCTGATGCAAACGGAAGAAAGGTTCTTGCTCGCAGAAGAGCAAAAGGCAGAAAGCGCCTTAGCCACTAATTCCAAGATGAGAGAGTATGTATCTCTGAATCTCAATAAGGATTTTCGCCGCGCGTATTACCGCGGCAAATCTGTGGCATCCCCTGCAGTTGCTGTATACATTATTAAAAACCGCGCAAAAACTTGCAGACTCGGAATTACCACAGGCAAAAAAATCGGCTGTGCAGTTAAGCGCAACCGTGCGCGTCGCGTTATAAGGGCGGCGTTTGACGAACTTTTTAAGAGCGAACAATTAAAAAATCGGCTTAAAGGATACGATGTTGTTATCGTTGCACGAACAAAGGCAACGGTGTGCAAAAGCACACAAATCAAAGAACAACTCAGTGACATTTTCGGAAAATCGGGCATATTAAAATGAAGTATGTTCTGATTTTCTTTGTCACTTTATACCGAAAATTCATCTCACCGCTCAAAACACCGTGCTGTCGGTTCACCCCGACCTGCTCGCAGTATGCGATTGACGCATTAAAAACATACGGCGCGATAAAGGGCAGTTTTCTCGCAATCAAAAGAATATTAAGATGCAATCCGTTTTGCAACGGGGGATATGACCCTGTCCCGCCAAAAACAGAAAAACTAAAAAAGTAAATTACCGAAACCCCAAATGTAAGGGAAAGGACTAATACAATGACTTATTTGGCGATGCCTTTTGTATGGGCACTCGAAGCGCTCAATAACATTTTTCAGAACTATGCGCTCACGATTCTTGTATTTACCGTGCTTGTAAATGTATGTTTGTCACCGCTTTCAATCAAACAACAGAAAAGCCAGGCAAAGCAGGCAAAACTTCGCCCGAAATTAGAGGCTTTAAAAGAAAAATGCGGCGACGATAAAATGAAATATCAAACCGCTATGCAGGATTTGTATCAGCGTGAAAATGTCAGTATGACAGGCGGTTGCCTGCCTATGATCATCCGTATGGTACTGCTTATCGGCGTGTACAACGCAATTCGTATGATGCTTCAAAATTACGGCGTTGACTTCACCGCAGGTTACACTATCATTGAAGACGAAGCAGTAAGTCAGTCATTTATGCTGTTCGGCCTCGATTTAGCGCAAACACCGAAATTTTCAATCGACATTTTTGAAGATTTTCAGGCAATTTGGATTATTCCGATTTTGTCGGGTGTCGCAGCGTTTCTCACATCACAGCTTTCAATGCTTCAGCAAAAGCACATCAACCCGCAGAGTGCCGAAATGGGCGGATCAATGAAGGGTATGATGCTCATTATGCCGCTGTTTTCGATTTGGATTGCATTCAGCGTACCTGCAGCAGTCGGCTATTATTGGATTTGCTCAAACCTTGTCAATATGGCAATTACACTTATTGTAAACTACGCATTTGCACCGAATAAAATCGTTGCAAAAGAAACCGCAAAAAGCGGCCTTGAACGCAGAAAAGAAGAACGCGAAAAAATTGCAAAAGTAGGATAAGTATTTCTCGAAAGGAATTAAACTATGATTAAAACAGCAACCGGCACCGGAGCTACTGTCGAATTAGCACTCGCAGACGCAAAACAAAAGCTCGGCATCAAAGACGGTGACGATTTTGAAACAATAGAAATCAAACAGCCTGTCAAAAAGGTGTTAGGTCTCTTCGGCGGCAGTCCCGCAAGCGTGACTTTGTCTGTCGGCAAAGAAGATACCCCTGCTCCCGCCGCTGAGAAGAAGCCTGAGAAAAAAGCGGAGAAGAAAACTGAAAACGTGAAATCGGTTGAAAAGAAATCAGCGCCTAAACAACAGCCTAAGGAAAATGTTCAGCCTGAAGCTGCAAACGAACTTGAGACAGTCTCAGAAAACAGCGAAGAATATAAACTCATCGCTCCCACAGTTGAATATCTCAGCGACATTCTCATTAAAATGGGCGTTAGCAATACAAACCTCGCTGTTTATAAAACTGATGACGGATTTGAAATTGCGTTTGACGGTAAAGGTCTTGGCGTTGCAATCGGCAGAAAGGGCGATACACTTGATGCGTTGCAGCACCTTTGTTCGCTTGTCGCCAACCGTGAGCACGAGGACTACATCCGCATCACATTAAATCCGGGCGGATACCGTGAAAAACGCCGTGAAACTTTAATCGAACTCGGTGTTCGTACCGCTAAAAAGGCAAAAGAGAAAGAACGCAACTACACATTAGAACCGATGAACGCATATGAACGCAGAATTATCCACAACGCAGTGCAGACTGTTGAAGGCGTGCTTAGTTGGTCAATCGGCGAGAACGATAACCGCAGAGTTGTCATCGGTACTTCAAAAGACAACAGAACCTACCGCCAGGGTGGCAATAGAGATAGAAAACCCTACGGCAGACATTCAAATCACGGCCGTTCGGGCGGCAGACGCGAACAGTATTCGCAGACTCCGACTCGTGAGCCTCGCAAGGACACTGCAGACTTACCGCTGTACGGTGTTATCAACAAATAAACCAAAAAGCAACTTCTATTGAAGTTGCTTTTTCCCATTAACGGACCTCACGCATACAAATTTAAATATAGGAGGAGATATTTTATGAAAGTTGCAATTATCGGCTCACGAAATTTGAATGTTGAAAATCTGCAAGACTATTTGCCCGAAGGCACTGACGAGATAGTGTCGGGCGGTGCAAGAGGGATTGACACTTGTGCGCGCAATTATGCCCTCAAAAACGACTTAAAACTAACCGAGTTTCGCCCTGAATACAATAAATACGGCAGAGGCGCACCGCTTAAACGAAACGAAACCATCGTGAATTACGCAGATATGGTCTTGGCGTTCTGGGACGGCGAATCCAGAGGCACAAAGTTTGTAATCAACTACTGCGAAAAAGTCGGCAAAGAGTGCAAAATATTTATAATGTAAAAAAAGTGCGGTCACCCGCACTTTTTTTATTCTTCCGCAGACGCCACTGTGTTTTCTCTAAACAAAAGAGAGATGCACCATACCGCTGCGAGCGCGACCAGCACAAAGATGATACGGCTGATAATTCCGGACTGTCCTCCAAAGAAAAATCCGACAATATCAAAGCCGAAAAGACCAATCGACCCCCAGTTGAGTCCGCCGATAATAAGAATAATAAGCGCAAGTTTGTCTAACATAATTAAAACTCCTTTGATTTTTTTTCAAAGTTATTATTGACTTGAATTTTTAGAATATTCACCGCAAATATTATAAATGGTGATTTTATGAAACAAAGAATCGGCGCTGTGATTTGCGTAGTTTTGCTTGTAAATGTAGCAATTTTTTACAAAATGAATTCAATAATTTCAAACGAACAAATCGCATCAAATCAAGAGTTTTCGAGTTTTTCAGTGAAAATTGCAAACGCTCGGGGAGATATTTTATATAGGAACGGCGAGAAAATCACAAATACCGATTTTACGACTTACGCTGTGTTCACCCCCGAAGCGTTAAACGACAACCGCCTGCCTATGTACCTCAATTCATCTCAAATTAAAACTCTCAAAAGCGGTTGCCCCGTGTGCGAAAAAGTGCCCGATGACTTTACAATGCAAGGTGCGGTCACCACCATATGCAGTACCGCTCAAAACTGCAATATACCACATATCGTTGGTTACGCAAATTCTGACGGGATGGGTGTGTGCGGTATCGAAAAAAGTTATGACGATGTGTTAAACCTCGGTGAAATCAAGGCATATGTTCGGCGTGATGCCTACGGCAAGTCGCTTTCCCAAGGCGTTGAAATCCAGAATAAAAACGGTGCGTCTTCAGTCACTTTGACGATTGACAAAGATTGGCAGGATGTTGCATATACCGCACTCAAAAAGTATGTAAAATCGGGGGCGGCGGCGGTACTCGACTTTAAAACGGGCGAAATTTTGGCGAGCGTGTCGCTTCCCGATTTCGATATAAATAATGTAGATGCGTATTTGAAAAATGACGGCGCACCCCTCATAAATCGCACATTCACACCGTTCCCTGTCGGCTCGATTTTCAAAATCTGCACTTCAGCCGTTGCACTCGAAAAAAACATCAGCATCCCGCATAATTGCACAGGACTGTATACGCTAAAGGACGCTCAATTCAGTTGTATGAACGACCGCGCACACGGGCAAGTCGACCTGGAAACCGCCCTTGCCCTCTCGTGTAACACTTACTTCGTGGCACTCAGCGAGCATCTGCAGTCGGCGGATTTATTAGAGAAAGCAAAACTGCTCGGATTTGGCACAGATACTCGGCTTTGCAGTGATTTGGTATCGTCTGCGGGCAGTCTGCCGAGTGTTCAGACGCTCAAAATTGCGGGTGAAAAGGCAAATTTTGCATTTGGGCAGGGGCAACTTACCGCCACACCGCTTCAGATTGCAAGCCTTATTGCAACGGTCGCAAACAGCGGTAAACGGTGCATCCCCACCCTTATTAAATCAACTACCGACAAAAACGGCGAAACCGAAAACTACACTTCCTGCGCCCCTGTTTATGCGATGGATGACGATGTTGCCCGCAGTTTGTATATATATTTAATGAAAGCGGCGCAGTCGGGGACTGCACAGTCGGGTGCGGTCGCAGGACTTACAATCGGTGCAAAAACCGCCACCGCCGAAACGGGCAACGCACTCGATGCGTGGTACGCAGGCTTTGTGGAGGAATTGGGCGTGAGCATAGCAATCCTCTGCGAAAACGGCACATCGGGCAGCGAAAGTTGCGCTCCTGTGTTTAAAATGATGGTGAATTTAATGAAAAATCATTCTGTTGTGGATTAAATTGTCACCGTACACATTATATTGTGTAGAAAAAAGTAGCTATATTTTTAGAAAAAATGTAGTGCAATCATAGAAAATTTTAAGTAAATACGCACAAAAAATA
>JAXJSX010000051.1:0-21884 GCA_036309925.1 Acutalibacteraceae bacterium
CTCTAAGCAAAACGGACCGCCAGGGGATTAGCGGTCCGTTTTGCGTTCTTTCAAACGCGAAATTTGCACTGATTAAAATTGTAGCTTAGTCTTCGACCTCGCGTTGGGGTTTGTACTTATTGTAGCTTTTGGATTGTACAAATTTTATTTTATTTTTAAACAAGCGATTAGACTAAAGTAATCACCACTTTCGCTCGATAGAGCGAATGGGGTGATTACTTTATTAAAAAAATGATTGATTTTTCGGGCGGATGAGAGTTATTTTTCTATAAACAATACACCGAGTGTTGCAGGACCGCAGTGAACGGATACCGTACATCCTGCGGTAGTTTCAATAACTTCATCAAAGATGTTCATATCACGAACAAACTGCACCATCGCCTTTGCATCATCGGGATTGTAAAGACAAGTGTGAGTTATAAACACGCGGGTAGTATCGAAACTTCTGTTTGTCAGTTGCTCCGAAATATACTGCTTGTAAACATCCGCAATTTTACCGCGATACTTCTTTGTCACACCCATCTTGCCACCCTGCACTTCAATGCACGGCTTGAGTTTAAGCAGATTTGCGCCCAGAGCGACAATACTTGAACATCTACCGCCCTTTTTCATATACTCCAGAGTATCAAGCACGAAAGACGCACGCACCTTTGGGATAATACCCGAAATTGCATCAACTATCTCACTCGCACTCTTACCCTCTTTTCGCATATCAACCGCCTTTAAAACAATCAACCCTTGACCTGTCGACAGACTTGCAGAGTCGATAACGTACACCCCGTCCATCTCGTCTGCGGCAAGGCGGGCGTTGTTGTGGGTAGACGAAAATCCTGCGCCCAGTGAAAAATGTATAATCTCGTCGCCTTCATCACGAATACTGTTGAAATACTCCTCGTAATCTGCAATGTTGCCTGCAGATGTACTCGGCAACTTACCGCCCGACTTAACATAATCAAATAATTCTGCGGTGTGGATGTCAATACCGTCACGACGAACATCATCGCCCATAACAACCGACATACTGAAAACTTTGATGTCGTTGTCAAGAATGTGCGACTGCATTAAATCCGCAGTACTATCAGTTGAAATAACAATTTTACCCATTTTATGACTCCTTATCAATTTATGTTGTGATGCACAGCCGGACTGCTTTCGGTTAAGACATCGAAAACATAACCTTTTGACTGCAAAAATTCGATTACACTCGGCAATGCCTCAACCGTTGTGGTTTTGGCTGAAGTGTCGTGCATCAAAACTGTTAGATTTTTTTGACTGCCTACATCATTTTTAATATTCTGTAAAATCTGATCTGCGCTGACATTGTTACTTCTTGCATCCCCGCTGTCACAGTTCCAGTCAAAATATGAATAACCCTTGCTTTCGACCGAATTACACAGCGTTTTCATTGGAATATGACCGATTGTATTAGACGAGCCACCCGGGAAACGAATTACTTTTGTCTCAACTCCCGTTTTCGTCTTGACTAAATCGGAAATTAAATTGAGGTCTTTAAAATACGCACTTTCGCTGCTGTAAATATCGCTGTAATCGTGGGAATATGAATGTAACGCAATGGCGTTTCCGCTGTCAACGATATTTTTCATATACTCGATTTTGGATTTACCGATTACAAAAAAAGTCGCTTTGATGTTGTATTTGTTTAAAACTTCAATAATCTTCAAGGTATTGTCACTCGGGCCGTCATCAAAAGTAAGATAGCAGGTCTTTTGAGTGGATGCCTCGGCTTTGGCGGTGTTGTACTTGCTTTCCCATTGCTTTGCATTCTCTTGTGCTGTGCTTAAATCGTTTTGAAGTTTATTTATGGTGTCAGCCTGACTTTCAATCTGATTTTCGAGCTGTGAAAGTTTTTCATCAACCGATTGAAGACTTGCAATAACATCAGATTGACTTTCAATCTCGGCTTGAAGCGTTGCAATTTGCTTGTTTGAGTTGATTATTTTAACACTCGCAAACCCAAAAAGAGTCGCAAATAAAATCGACACAATTACTAAAAACGCTGTAACGGCTTTAAATTTGCTCTTTTTTACCATTTGACATTCCTCATTTTTAAAATTCTTACCTAATTATATCACCTATTCGCCGTAAAATAAAGTACTAAATTATAGAAAATTTATTTATTTTTTGATTTATACTCCTTGCAAATATCAGTCATTTCGCAATCATTACATTTTGGGGACTGCGCACTGCAAACATCTCTGCCGAACTGCACCATTCTATGACAAAAATCGCACGATTCGTCGGGGTTGATAATTTTCCTTATCTGCATTTCGACTTTATAAGCATCTTTACCCTCACTTAAACCCAGCCTGTTTGTGATGCGGATTAAATGAGTGTCAGCGACAACGCACGGCTGTCCGTAAACATCGCCCATAATCAAATTCGCAGTCTTTCTACCCACACCCGGCAGGGAGGTGAGTTTTTCGATTGTATTTGGTACCACACCGCCGAAATTATCACGAAGAGAAACCGCCATATTTTTAATATCACGCGCTTTCGTTTTGTACAGTCCGCACGAGCGAATAATATTTTCAATGTCAGCGACATTGGCGTTAGCGTAATCGTCAACAGTCTTATATTTTTCAAAAAGGGGAGCGGTGACAATGTTCACGCGTGCATCGGTGCATTGAGCGGACAGACGGGTGGCGATTAAAAGTTCGAGCGGATTAGAGGCTATCAGCGAGCAGACGGCATCGGGGTATCTTGATTTTAAGCGTTCTACCACAAGTTTCATTTTATCAGCCTTGCGCATTATCTTTCTCCTTTTGTGCGTTGTAGTTTTCGAGAGCAATAAATATTTCATTCAGCAACTCTTGTCGGGTTTGATTTTTGTCTTTAAATCTAACAGATACATACGGCTTTGCGCCTGCTGAAATCATAACCCGCCCACGCAACGCACTTGTAAGTGCGGTTGCGAGTTCAAAATCAAACACCGCAAAGTATACAAGCAACACGCCGCCACGTTCGGACACTTCCTTAATGCCGAGTTTGATGGCACGGTTACGCAAAAATGCAATGTCAATAAGCCCGGTGACAGCATTCGGCGGTTCGCCGTAACGGTCAATCAGTTCGTCAATAACATCGGATGCATCATCTTGAGTGCGGATTTGCGCAATTCTGCGGTAGATATTGAGGCGGTCTGCAGTGGATTTGATGTAGGTTTCGGGGATATGCGCCTTGATTTGAAGATCGACGGTACATTCCGCTTGCGGTTCAACCGTTTCACCCTTTTTCTCTTTGACAGCGTCTGAAAGCAAACGCACATACATATCATAGCCGACTGACTCTAAATGGCCGTGCTGATTTGCGCCTAAAATGTTGCCCGCACCTCTGATTTCAAGGTCACGCATCGCAATTTTAAATCCCGAACCAAACTCGGTAAACTCACGCAAAGCGGTAAGTCTTTTTTGTGCAATTTCCGACAGCGACTTGCCTTTTCTGAATGTAAAATAAGCGTATGCCCTGCGGGAAGATCTGCCGACTCTTCCCCGTAACTGATGCAACTGCGAAAGACCGAATCTGTCGGCATTTTCAATTATAAGCGTATTCGCATTTGAGATGTCAACACCCGTTTCGATAATCGTGGTGCAGACAAGCACATCAATCTCATTGTCGAGCATACCCCGCCAGATGTCAGAAAGTTCGGTTTCAGTCATCTTTCCGTGAGCGACAGACACGCGCGCATCGGGAATTGCATTTTTAATGTGGGAGGCAATCACCGAAATAGTGTCGATTGAATTGTGGATGTAGAACACCTGCCCGCCACGGTAGATTTCCTTGCGGATAGCATCGAAAATCACATTGTCGTCGTGCTCCATAACATAGGTCTGCACAGGATGACGGTCAGTCGGTGCTTCTTCGATAACCGACATATCACGGATACCCGACATCGCCATATTCAGTGTACGCGGAATGGGTGTTGCGGAAAGGGTGAGTACATCAATATTTGGGAACGATTGCTTGATTTTCTCCTTTTGAGCGACACCGAACCGCTGTTCTTCGTCAACGATAAGCAGTCCTAAATCCTTGAATTTTATATCTTTTGAAATCAGTCGGTGAGTGCCTACGATTATGTCGATGTTGCCTGCTTCAAGTTGTTTTTTTATTTGCGACTGCTGTTTTGCGGAGCGGAAACGGGAAAGCATTTCAATATTCACCGCAAATCCCTCCATTCGTTGCAAAACGGTGCGGTAGTGCTGGAGTGCTAAAATAGTGGTAGGCACTAAAATTGCGCACTGTTTGCCGTCGAGTATGCACTTAAATGCGGCTCTCAGGGCGACTTCGGTTTTGCCAAATCCGACATCTCCGCACAAAAGTCTGTCCATCGGACGAGTACGCTGCATATCCGATTTTATTTCGTTTGAACATTTTAATTGGTCGTCTGTTTCGTCATATGGAAAACGGTACTCAAAGTCGTGCTGTAGATCAATATCCTCTGAAAACGCAAAGCCTTTGGCATTCTCACGCTCAGCGTAGAGTTTGATCAGTTCATCTGCCATATCACGCACCGCAGATTTAACACGCGCCTTGGTTTTCTGCCATCTATCCGAGCCTAATTTATCGAGCTTTACTGCGCCGTTTTCACTCACGCCAATGTACTTTGACACAATATCCAGCTGAGTGACCGGCACATACAAAATCTCGTCACGCTGATATTTGATTTTAATGTAATCCTTTATAATTCCGTCACGCTCTAATTTGTGGATGCCCGCAAACTGACCGATGCCGTACACGCTGTGTACCACAAAATCGCCGGGATGAAGTTCTTCAAGTGAGCCGATGTTAGCACCTTTAAGTCCGTATTTTTTGCGCTTTTTACGGGCGGTATCTGCACGGGCTGAGGTGAAAATCGCGGTTTTAATTGAGGTGTATTCAACGCCTGTGGGCATATGGCTTGCCGTTACAAATACCGAGCCTTCGGGGACATTCAAGGGATTTTCGCTGTAAACCGCAGGCAGTCCGTTGTCGGATAAAAGTTCACACAGCGATCTTGCCGCACGAACGCTGCCGCACATTAAAATCACCTTGTATTTTGAACGGGTGAGCGGTGCTAAATCGTCTGCAATCTCCCTTGCGGTGCCTGAAAACGATGAAAGCGAGCGTACCGCAAATGTTACAGAATTTTTGAAGGCGATTTTATCTTGCTTTACCGCAAACGCTTCGAGCGAAACGCAGGGATCGCTTTGTATTTTGTTTAAAAATTCACCGCGGTCAATGAAAAAGTCATTCAGTCCCTTTGTGAGCATTTTTTCTTCGAGTAACCCCGAAATCAGTTCGCTGTTTATTGTGTAAAAACTGTTCAACCGTTCAAAAATGCGGTTTTGTTCGTCAATGAAGAACACGGGATTTTCAAAGTAATCAAAAACGGTGCAAAGCCTGTCAAAACACAGGCTGATGTATTTATCTATGTTTGCGGGGAGTATGCCGTCACGCGCACGGTCACAGTCTTTTAAAATGATTTCACGGGCACCCGCATCCTTGCAGTTTTGCGCGAAAGTGTACAGTTTTTTCGCAAACTCGGTGTGGTCGGGAAAAATGATTTCTCTGGCGGGAGTGATCGTAATTTGCTCAATAGTGTCAGTTCGGCGCTGACTTGAAACATCGAAAAGCGAAATGCCATCGACTTCGTCACCCCAAAATTCAATACGGCACGGCTTGTCGCTGTCGGGGGTAAAAATATCAATAATTCCGCCTCGATGTGCGAACTGACCTGCTGATTCGACTGATTCGACCGCAGTATAACCGCCGGAAACTAAAATTTCGAGCAACTTTTTCATCTCAATTTCACTGCCGACTGAGAGAGTTACGCAAATGTCAGCAAGTTTTTGGGGCGGTATGGTGTAGGTGCAAAGCGCATCGGGGGTAGCGATTATTGTGATGTTTTCGCCTTTGAGTATACGGGAAAGCACCCCTGTCCGCGCACTTTCGTACTCGTGGGAAATGCCGTGTGCATCTCTCAATGATAGATCGCGGGCAGGGAAAATCACAGCGTCCTTGCCACACGCTGTTAAATCTTCTTTGAGTTTTATTGCCGCACCTTCGTCTGCAACAACGGCAACAGCCCGACGATGCAGATCGTCGGGCAGGGCTGATATAATATGAGATTTTGCGGCACGGCACAGACCTGTCACACACACAGGGGATATATTATCCTTCATTGATTTTAACAGTGTACTGTACTCTTTTGTGCGCCGAATTAAACAATCGGTGAAATTCAAAATTTTCTCCTTTGTTTGTGATTTATCATTTGTTAAATCTGTTCATCGCATTGTCGATTTCACCGTCAACTATCATAAGTGCGGCAGATGAGGCATTTTTTATTGCGGTGTTCAGTGGCTCCGCTTCATCATTTTTAAAGTTTGATAACACCCATTTTGCCAAATCATAGTCGGGGTGCGGTTTTTTGCCGATACCGACACGCACCCGTGCGAAATCGTTGCGTCCCGATAAATAGATGATGTTTTTAAGTCCGTTCTGACCGCCGTCAGATCCCTTTGCACGAATACGCAGTTTGCCGACATCGAAATTTATATCGTCACAAATCACAACTGTGTTTTTGATGTCGAGCTTGTAAAACTGTAAGGCTTCAACTACCGCCTCGCCCGACAAATTCATAAATGTTTGCGGTTTTAACAGCATTATTTTTTTATCTTTGTAGTCTGCGATTGTGTACAGCGACTTGAATTTGAGACGGTCGATTTTAACATCTAACTTGCGTGCGATTTCATCAACCACCATAAACCCCGCATTGTGACGGGTGTTTTCGTATTCACGGCCGGGATTACCGAGCCCTACTATTAAAAAGTCAATATTTGATGCGAATTTCTTTTTCAAAAACATTACTGTTCCTCTGTTTTCTCGGTTGAAGTCGGGGTAACAACGGTCAATACACCGCTTTCGTCTGCCTTGTATTTTGTGCCGTCGATAGTGAGTGTTTTATCTGCCTGTAATACACCGTTGTTGTTGAAGTAATAGAGGTTTGTGTCGATATCACGAAGACCGGTCTGCATAATCCCGTTGTCATCAAGATAATATTTATATCCTTCTTTTTCTGCCCAGCCGTATGTCAAAACGCCCTGCGAATCAGTCAAATAGCGGTTTTCATCAATAGTAATCCAACCCGATGCGGACGCACCCGACTCGGAAAATGCGTATTTTTTACCGTCAACTTCGATGATTTCACTGCATTTCATAACGCCGTCGTTGTTGAAGAAATAATTTTTATTGTTGATATTGTTAAAGCCGATAAAAGCAATTCCGTTTTCGTCAGTGTAGTATTTTTTGGTTACGGGCACAACGGTGGTAGTAGCAGTCTGCGCAGTCGTATCGGTATTTTCGGTGATGGTAACAAAGCCTTTTGCAACGACACCGCTCGACTGATTTGAGCAGAAGGTCACACCCTCAATTTTATGCGCACCTTTGAGTAACATACCTTTTTCGTTGAATAAAAATTTCACGCTACCCACTTGTGTCACACCCGACACAAGTTCGCCGCCCTCTATTGAGTAGTACTTTTCGCCGTCTATCTCACGCCAACCCTTGAGGGGATTGCCCTTGTCGTCGAAAATGTAGTATTTGCCGTCGATTTGGGTAAGACCGATTGCGCGTCTGCCTTGGTTGTTGTAGTAGTAAGAGGTATTGTTATATTCAGACCAGCCTGACACTCTGTTGCCGTCCTTGCCGAACATATAATAATCGTTGCCGATTTTGGTGAGAGTTGTCGCCATTTTACCGTCTTCACCGAAATAGTATTCCTTGCCGTCAACGACTACGAAGCCTGTTTGAAGCACGCCGTCTTTATTGAAATAATATTTATTGCCGTTGATGTCCTGAAGACCTGTGAGAATTCCGTTTTCACGGTCATAGTAGTAGCGATTGGAGTTTTTATCACGCCAGCCGATTTGCAATGTACCGTCCTCGCGGAAATAATAACTTTTACCGTCGATTTCCTGCTCGCCTGTTACACAGTAGCCGAAATTGTTGTAGTAATATGAGTTGTATTCATTATCCACCCAGCCGGTTTTGACAACACCTGTACCCGGCTGTGAATAGTATTTATCGCCGTTGAACTCATTTTCGCCAAAACACATAATGCCGTTTTCATCGAATAAATAATAGTCGTTTTCGACTTTGAAAATTCCTGTGACATAACTGCCCGAAACATAGTACATCTGACCGTTTTCAGTGGTAATCCAACCGTTTTTCAAAACGCCTGTGCCGATAAAATATATTAAAAAGAAGAGAATTGCAGTCACCGCTAAAACCGAAACGCTGATAATGATTTTTTTCTTCATCGCTTTTATACTCCCTTAAAGGTATGTTACACAATTTATCAGTTTGATTATACCACAGAAAAGTCTTGTTTGCAACTGTTATTTGCGGTTTTTATTGGTCGAAAATATCACAAAAAACGCGATTGCTGATATAAATATTCCGAACAAAATTGCGTTGTCAAAAAAGTAGGATAAAATGAAATACAGTCCGGCTGAAAGATTGTAGGAAATCAGCGTGCCAAGATAGTACAGTCCTTTGTGTTTCATCTCTTTGTCGTGGGTGCACAAATATTCAGTGAACGCTGTCACGCATTGGCGCAGGTTGTTTGTTGAAAATATTGTGGAACTTGAATAGCCGTTGATTTCAGGGAAGGACACCCATTGAAATGACATCGCAAAAAATGCGATGCAGACTATCAGCATTTGATGTTGTGCGTGTTCGAGTATTGCCATTGAAATGAACGCTGAAATGTCTATAATGGGGGATAAAAGCATTGCGGTTTTGCCGATTTTCTTTGGGAGAACAGTAGCCAATACAAGTCCGAGTATGTAGATTATAAGTCCGATTAAGTGAAAGGTCAGGTCGTTTGGGGATGTGTTGACGATAGACTGTATAAGTTCGATTAGATTTGCAGTTTGTGCGTTGCCGAAAAAGCGCAGACCTGCTGTGAGTGTGTATGCGCCCATATATCCGCCAATTGACGCCATTATGTATTGTATTGCGAGTGCGGACTTTTTATCCGCCCAAGTTTTTGTCATTTTTCATCCTTGCTTTCTGAATTTTGCTTATTATAAAACATTTTGGATTTACCTTACCTATTCACTAAACAATTGTGGCACACCTCGCAAAGAAGTGTGCCACAAAGCGTTTTACATAACACTAAATAACATTTCAGAATAGGTTGGCAGCGGCCAATAATCGTGAGCAACAAGTGACTCTAATTCATCAACGGCTGTTCGTAAATCTTCCATAGCCGCAACAATGCAGTCGTAGGAGTATCTTGCGAGCGAAACACCCAATCCCGCATCCTTTTCGCCGTCAACCGCCTTTTCGAGTGCGGATAACTTTTCGTACATCTCATCGGAAAGCGCAGAAATTTTATTGAGCAACTGCTCTTCCATTTTGCTTGATACATTGATTGATTTTTTGGAGATAATCGTATCTGTCAGCGCCTTGCTGTACGACATAACCGCTGAAATCACATATTTTTTCACCATATCAATCATAGTGAGCGCCTCGATGTTGATGACCTTGCTGTAGTTTTCAAGCAGAATATCGTGGCGTGAACGCACTTCGGTTTCAGTGAAAACTTCGTGGCGAACAAATAATTCAATGTTTTCGGGATCGTTGTAACAGGGAATTGCATCGGGTGTCGCTTTAAGATTGAGAAGGCCTCGTTTTTCAGCTTCACGCTCCCATTCCTCAGAATATCCGTTACCGTTGAAAATAATTCTCTTGTGATGGCTGATGTGACGCTGAATCATCTCTTTGACTGCCTTGTTGAAATTGGGCGCACCCTCAAGTTCATCTGCAATCTGGCGCAACGCCTCCGCAACAGCAGTATTTAACACGATGTTAGGATCGGCAATGGATAAAGCCGAGCCGAGCATACGGAACTCAAATCGGTTGCCGGTAAACGCAAACGGCGATGTACGGTTGCGGTCGGTAGTATCTTTCGGAAAATGGGGCAGGACTGATGCGCCGATCTCCATTTCAACGTGCTCGCTTGCGTGGTAAATCATACCTTTTTCAATTGATTCTAAAATTTCCTCTAATTCGTCGCCAACGAAGATTGAAATAATCGCAGGAGGCGCTTCCGCCGCACCGAGTCGATGGTCATTACCCGCACTTGCCACAGACGCACGAAGTAAGCCTTGATAATCGTCTACCGCTTTGATTACAGCGGTGAGGAATACTAAAAACTGTGCGTTTTCATAGGGAGTTTCGCCCGGATCGAGCAGGTTCTTGCCTGTGTCAGTGGAGAGTGACCAGTTGTTGTGCTTGCCCGAACCGTTGACACCTGCAAACGGCTTTTCGTGGAGCAGACAAGCCATATCGTACTTATATGCGATTTTACGCATCATTTCCATTGTCAGCTGATTGTGGTCGGTTGCAATATTTGTGGTTGAGAATACAGGTGCGAGTTCGTGCTGTGCGGGAGCGGCTTCGTTGTGCTTTGTTTTAGCGGAGATGCCGAGCTTCCACAGCGATTCATCAAGTTCACGCATAAATTCATAAACACGCTTTTTGAGTACACCGAAATAGTGGTCGTCAAGTTCCTGACCTTTGGGCGGACGCGCACCAAACAGCGTTCTGCCTGTGAAGATAAGGTCGGGACGCTTTAAATATGTTTCTTTGTCGATAAGGAAATATTCCTGTTCAGGCCCAACAGTTGTGATAACGCGTTTGACATCGGTTTTGCCGAACAACTTTAAAATACGCTTTGCCTGCTTGTCAAGCGCATCCATTGAACGCAGAAGCGGGGTTTTTTTATCGAGTGCTTCACCGCTGTATGAGCAGAACGCAGTCGGGATGCACAGGGTATTATCTTTAATGAACGCATATGAGGTGGGATCCCAAGCGGTGTATCCGCGTGCCTCGTAAGTTTCACGAAGTCCGCCTGAGGGGAATGATGATGCGTCCGGCTCGCCTTTAACGAGTGCCTTGCCTGAAAATTCCATTATGACATTACCGTTACCGTCAGGCTCGATGAAACTATCGTGTTTTTCAGCGGTGATACCTGTCATTGGCTGGAACCAATGTGTGTAGTGTGTAGCACCCAGCGAAATCGCCCATTCTTTCATTGCGTTTGCAACGACATTCGCAACATCAATATCAAGGTGACGGCCGTTTTTGATGGTGTTTTTCAGTTTTTTGTACACTTCTTTGGGGAGTTTTTCGTGCATAACCTTATCGTTGAACACCAAACTGCCGAAAATTTCAGGAACATTAGTCATATATTCTCCTCCTAATAGTAAGAACGATAAAATCAACTAAATTATATCATTACAGACCTTGATTTGTCAACAGTTAATGTATATCTGTATCAATTTTACAAAACATAAAAGAAAAAACGGAGTGGTCTTATGGCAAAAAGAGTTGGCAGATATGTTGTTCAAACGGAGAACAATCCCGTTATTGCGGGGTACGGCTCGGCAGTCGGCAAAAAGGAAAAAGAGGGCCCGTTAGGCTCTCTTTTCGATGTTTCATTTGATGATGACACAGTGGGACAGGAAAGTTTTGAGCAGGCGGAATCTGCAATTTTGTGCAATGCGATTGTGCAGTCGCTCAAAAAATCCGGCACCAAAAACGATGAGGTAGATGTAATTTTCGCAGGCGATTTATTATCGCAAAGTATGTCAAGCACATTCGGACTCAAAAAATTTCGTATGCCGACAGTCGGACTGTTCGGTGCGTGTTCGACAATGGCGCTGTCATTGTCGCAAGCCGCCTTGGCGGTCGATTCGGGTTGGGCAAATATCGCAGTTGCGGCAACAGGTTCGCACTTTTGTTCAGCGGAACGCCAGTTTCGTTTTCCGCTCGAATACGGCGGCAGACGCACCCCGAACTCGCAATGGACTGTAACGGGTGCAGGAGCGATGACAGTAAAGTCTGTGGGCGAAAATATGCCGTATATCCACGCAGTGTGCATAGGCAAAATCGCGGACTACGGCATAACAGATGCGAATAATATGGGTGCGGCAATGGCACCTGCTGCGGCGGACACCATAAAAAATTACCTTGACGACACTCACACCTCGCCTGATGACTACGATCTGATTATCACAGGCGACCTTGGCGATGTCGGCTCAAAACTTTTAAAAGAACTTTTATCGCTCGACGGCATAAAACTTTCGCGCAATTATGACGATTGCGGTCTGATGATTTTCGATCCAAACGACAGTTCGATTGGTGCAGGAGGTTCGGGTTGCGGATGTTCAGGCTCGGTTATGTGCGCGAAAATTCTGCCCGAAATCAAATCGCGTAAATATAAAAATGTACTCTTTGTTGCAACGGGTGCGCTGATGTCGCTGACATCAAGCCAACAGGGATTGTCGATCCCCGCAGTTGCACACGCAGTCGAAATCAGGATATAATCATTGCTCTTTTTTCAAAATACCAATGATTTGTTCCCAATTTTCTTCTGTTAATTTTATCATTATATCTGAGTTTTTTCTTTCGTTTTCTGCTAAGAATATCAACTGACGCTCTTCGTCTTGAGTAAGACCTAACGCCCTCACGATTGATTTGAGTACCTCGACTTTAGGCGGTTTTCTTCGTCCGTTTTCGATGTTGCTTATATGTGACGGGGAGACGGTAACCATTTCGCCCAGTTGCCTTACCGTGATACCCTTACTTTGCCGAAGTATTTGCAGATATTCACCGAATTCACCTATCATCATACTACCCACCGTTTAATGAATTAAATTTAATTTACCAAACTAAAAACCGTATGTAAATTGGTTTCTGTTGTGAAAAATGTGATTTTTCGTTGGAAATCGTTGATTTTTGTGAATTGTATGGTATAATTAAACGGTGGGAGGTGCAATATGCCACAATTTACTTTGCTTTTAGTGGAAGACGAGTCTACGGTGTGCAAACGATTTACCGATATAATTGATAAAACCGACGACTGTGAGTTGATTGGAGTTACAAGCAATTCCGAAAAGGCGTTCGAGCTTATTAAAGATTGTCTGCCGGACGCTGTGATTTTAGATTTGGAATTGCATAACGGCGGGGGCAACGGTCTGACGCTGCTTCAAATCCTTTCAAACACACAACTGCCAAAAGTCCCGTACATATTAGTCACAACAAACAATACGAGTTCACGCACCTACGAAACAGCGCGACGTTTTGGTGCGGATTTTATAATGTCGAAACATCAGGAGAATTACAGCGAACAGGGCGTTATCGACTTTCTTAAAATGATGCAACCGGTGATTACAAGTACCCGTGTGAAATCTTCTGCAAATGCTACCACAGAAACCCCGTCAGAGCGTGACAAACGCGTAAGCAGACGGATTATGTCCGAGCTTGATTTAATCGGGGTGAATACAAAGTCGGTGGGATATAAATACTTAATTGATGCGATAAAAATCGTAATGGATTCGCCGTCACCGAACATTTGCGGTGTAATTGCCAAAAAATACGGCAAGACTGACAGCAGCGTTGAACGAGCGGTGCAAAATGCAATCAACCGTGCGTGGAACACTTCTCCTCTTGAAGATTTACAGCGGTACTATACCGCGCATATCAGTTCTGCAAAGGGTGTGCCTACATTAACTGAATTTATACACTACTACGCACGAAAAATCAAAAACGAATATTAAAAAAAGCAAGTCATAATAAATACAACTTGCTTTTCTTAAAATAGATATTATGCACGGAATAATGTTAAAAACCACTCCCAAAGACTCATAGTAACCCCTCCTTTTACATCACTTTGGTTTCAAGTATAGAAAAAGTAGGAGCAAAGTTAAATTTGATTTTGGTATGGTTTTTTGTTGGGTTTGGGTGTTTTAAGGAGATGAATTTATAATGGATACATTTGTGAAATATTTTTTCATTTTCATATGCAGTCTTACTACATTTACCCGGCTTTTAAATATTAAACCGTCAAAAATAAAGTACATATTTAACGTGTTGTTTGCACTGTCCGGTGCGGGGCTGTCCGTTTTTCTTCGGCAGAATTTCACGCAGTTAAGCATCCTCATATTTGCGGTATGTATTACGCTTTACAACAAACTCTTGTACAAACGAGCCTTTGATATTACTATCGTTTCATCTGTTATATCGCTTGGGATAAGTTTTGCACTGTTTACCTTGTCGATTGTTGCCATCTTGCCGCTTGGAATAGTATTTTTACCCGAATATTCGGGTGATGTATTTATCATTGTTTCGCAACTGATTGCAGGTGTTATCGAAAATGTGTTTATCGTTTTGATATTCAAAATCCGCAGACTAAAGAGCGGTATGCCGTTTTTACTTAAAAAGAGCGCAAACGAGGCGGGAGTGTATGTCAGCGTACTGATTTTGTTTGTGATGTCCTTTGGTGCGCATAAAGAGGATTATGTCAGTTTCATTTTTGTTTTTGTAGTGATTTTCGGGGGACTTTTCATTTATTTTTGGTGGCGTAAAAGACTTTACAGCGAGTACCTCAAAAACATCAACCAAAAGGAAATGGAGTGGCTGCGCAAAGAAGTTGAAGTATTAAAGCAGGATAACGAAAAGTTAGCGGGGATTATACATAAAGATAATAAAATTTTACCCGCTTTAATCACGGCGACTGAAAATCTACTGCCCGATGAAAATGATGAAGTCGATGCCTTGCGAATACAGATAAAGCAGTTGTATGACGGTCGGTGCGATGCAATTAAAGATTACAAAAAAACCAACATCACCCTTGCTAAAACAGGGGTGTTATCAACAGACGGAGCGATTGGTTTTTTATATCAGAAAGCATTGAGTCAGAGTGTGAATTTTGATGTTTCGATAAATGCGAATGTACGATATTTAACCGAAAATGTTATATCACAGGCGGATTTGAACACCGTGATTTGCGACCTTGCGGATAATGCTATTATTTCAACAAAAAACGAGCAAAACAAAAATGTTTTACTCGTCTTTGGTATTGACAACGATAATTATTACAGAATAGATGTTTTCGACAGCGGTGAGCCGTTTGAAATCAGTGTTTTAGAGAAAATCGGGGCGCAGAAAATCACTACGCACAAAAATGACGGCGGAAGCGGTATCGGGCTTATGACGGTGAGCGAGATACTGCGCAGATACAACGCAAGTCTTGAAATCGAGCAGAATTTGCATAAGGCAAATTTCACTAAAAGAGTGAGTGTTTTGTTTGATGATAAAAACGAGATAAAATATTAAAACGGCAACGATTTCGTTGCCGTTTTACTTATACAACTAAAGTCCACACAATCGGAACAATGAGGGCGGGGAGCATATTTCCTGTTTTGATTTTTGCATTAAGCGCCATATTCATACCGATTACCAAAATCAGCGCAGAACCTACCAATGATAGATTTGAAATCATCGCATCTGTCAGGTATGACGATATAAGGCTTGATAAAAGCGTGATACCGCCTTGATAGATAAACATCGGGAGTGCTGCAAACACCGCACCTACACCCATCGTAGATGCAAAAACGACCGCCAATACACCGTCTAAAATCGACTTTGCATACAGCATTGTAGGATCGTGGTGCAGTCCGTCATTGAGTGAGCCGACAATAGCCATCGCACCCACGCAAATGACTAATGTGTTGGTCACAAATCCCTCTACAAACCGACTGTTATCCCCCGACTTTGCAAATTTTTTGAGTTTTTCGCCCATCGACTCAAGTCTGCGTTCAATGTCAATCAGCGTACCCAGGAATGTTCCCACAAGCAGTGAGATTATCAGCATAATCGTGCCGTCTGACCGGATTTTACTATCCTCTACCGAGAACATTTCCTGAAGCGTTCCCGAAATTCCGATAAACATTACCGCAACACCGATTGATTTTGTAAGAGCGGTTTGCATTTTCTCGCTTATCCCTTTTTTCAAAAACAAGCCGATAATACCGCACACTACCACCGCAAGTGTATTGACTATTGTACCTATTCCCGCCATTTTTTATCTCCCCAAACTATAATGTATTATTATACATCTTAACGAAAAAAAGTCAAGGGTTGAAATCGTCTTTGTAATCTTTACCCGGCGTGGTGTTTTGTATATGCTCACAGGTAAAATCAAAATCAACAGCAAGGCTTATACCGTTGTGAGTGGATTTAAAAAAATTTTTATTTTTTTTGATATAACCGCTTGTAATTATTCTGAAATTTGGTATAATGATTTAATGGAATTGTATAAGTAAAGGATTGATATAAATGATTAAGACAGAAAGCCTTCGCAATGTTGCGATTATCGCACACGTTGACCACGGTAAAACCACACTTGTCGATGAAATGTTAAAGCAAAGCGGTACTTTCCGTGAAAATGAGCAGGTTGCAGAGCGTGTAATGGACTCTAACGACCTCGAACGCGAGCGTGGAATTACCATTCTTGCCAAAAACACATCTATTCATTATAAAGGTCATAAAATCAATATTGTTGACACTCCGGGACACGCTGATTTCGGCGGCGAAGTTGAGCGTATTCTTTTAACGGTTGACAGCGTATTACTGCTTGTCGATGCGTTTGAGGGATGTATGCCCCAAACAAGATTTGTCTTAAAAAAAGCACTCGGTCTGGGCAAAAAACCGATTGTCGTTGTAAATAAAATCGACCGTCCGGGCGCAAGACCTGACGAAGTAATCGACGAAGTGCTTGATTTATTTATCGAACTCGGTGCAGACGATGAACAACTTGAATTCCCCGTAATCTACGCATCAGGCAGACAGGGTTACGCATCAGTTGATAAGGATGCACGACAGGGGGATTTGCGTCCGCTTCTCGAAATGATTATAAATGAAGTCCCTGCACCCAAAAACGATTCAACCGGCAAAACTCAGATTTTGTTCTCAAACATCGACTACGATGAATATGTCGGCAGAATAGGTATCGGCAGAGTTGAACGCGGTACAGTTAAAATGGGGCAGAATGTTGTGCTTTGTAAGCAAGACGGCAAGACTCAGAATGTCAAAATTTCCCGACTTTATGTTTATGAAGGCTTGAAGCGTGTTGAAACTGAAGAGGCGGTTGCAGGCGATATCATCTGCGTATCGGGCATTGAGAATCTCAACATCGGCGAAACTGCGTGTGATCCCGAACAGGTCGAACCGCTTAGCTTCGTTAAAATCGACGAGCCTACAATCGCTATGAACTTTATGGTCAACAACTCGCCTTTTGCAGGCAGAGAGGGTAAGTTTGTCACATCAAGAAATCTGCGTGACCGCCTTTTCAAAGAGGTTGAAACCAATGTTTCAATGCGTGTTGAGGAAACCGACTCGGCTGATACATTCAAAGTATCGGGCAGAGGCGAACTCCATCTTTCGATTTTAATCGAAACTATGCGCAGACAGGGCTATGAATTTCAAGTTTCACGCCCGAAAGTAATCTATAAAACCGATGAAAACGGCACTTTGCTTGAACCTATCGAACTGCTTATGATTGAAGTGCCTGAAAGTTATGTCGGCGCGGTAATGGAAAAACTCGGCAACCGTAAGGCTGAACTTGTGAATATGGGTACCCGTGAAACAGGTATGACACATCTTGAATTCAGAATTCCTGCCCGTGGAATTTTAAATTACCGTTCGGAATTTTTATCAGACACCAACGGCAACGGCATCATGAACCACATTTTCGCGTCATACGAGCCTTATAAGGGCGATATTGCACAGAGAAATACAGGCTCGATTGTTGCATATGAAACAGGCGAAACTTCGGGGTACGGTCTGTTTAACACTCAAGACAGAGGCAGACTTTTTGTCGGCCCGGGCGTTGAAGTTTATGAAGGACAAATCGTCGGCGAAAGCCCGAAAAACGAGGACATCGTTTGCAATGTCTGCAAGAAAAAGCAGGCTACAAATATGCGTGCTGCAGGCTCGGATGACGCTTTGCGCCTTGTCCCGCCCACAATTTTGAGTTTGGAAAAGTCGCTCGAATTTATTAAAGACGACGAACTTGTTGAAGTTACACCCGAATCCATTCGTCTGCGTAAGCAAATACTTTCAAAAGAGCAGAGAATGAAACAACTTGCAAAGAAAAAGTAATTTACCTACCGGTTATCAATTTTCACACTTATTCATATTTTTGAATAAGTGTGAACACAGGGGTGCTTTATGAATATCACAGTTAATGGATACAATACATATTATACCGACGAAGGACAAGGCGAGCCTATCGTGTTTTTACACGGCTGGGGCTCATCTTGTGATGCGTTCGCGCGTATGGTCATACCGCTGGAAGAACGCTACCGCTGTATTCGTGTTGATTTGCCGGGCTTCGGCAAGTCGGATATGCTCAAAACTCCTTTTACACTCGAAGATTACTGCGATTTTGTTAAAGCATTTTTAGATGCGCTGGGGCTTTCAAATCCGATAATGTTCGGTCATTCAAACGGCGGAAGAATAACGCTTAAAATGTGCGCTGAAAATATGGTTTGCCCGCCGAAAATCGTGCTTTTCGGGTCAGCGGGCATCCGTTCAAAGCGGTCGATGAAATCGCGCGTGCGCACCCGAACATATAAAATAATAAAAGGTGCGCTCACATTGCCGATTGTGCGCAATTTCACACAGGACGCATTGGAAGTCGCCAGAAACCACTTCGGCTCGGCGGATTACCGCAACGCACCCCCTGTACTTCGACAAACACTTGTCAATCTTATCAATGTTGACTTGCGCGAAATTTTACCGAATATCAAGGCATCTACCCTGCTCATTTGGGGCGAATGTGACACCGAAACTCCGCTTTCCCACGCAAAAGTGATTGAATCCAAAATCAAAGATTGCGGTCTGTGCGTGTTAGAGGGTGGCTCGCATTTTGCGTTTGTTGAACAGCCTGCACGGGTTGACGCTATCTTAAAAAGTTTTTTGTAGAAAGGGGTATACTGTGGTAAATCTGATTTTTGTGATAATACTTGCGTTGACCGCTGTATTCACAATAACACCGCAATTTCATATTTTACAGCAAAACTCCTATTTCAATGTCAGATTTTTCGACTATTTAAAGGAAAATCTTAAAATTTCATCAGTCGTATCGGTTGGTTTGTGCGCAGTTTGTGTCACACTTTGGTTTTTCAATGCAGTCTTGGCGACTGTGGCTGTGGGAATAACCGGCCTTGTGCGAGTGCTCCACGCAGTATACAAAACCAAAACCGCAAAGAAAAAAATCGTGTATACAGGCAGAGTAAAAAGAATGTACTTCACCTCGATTTTAGTGTCAGCACTGATAATCTTGATTTGCCTGATTTCACCGATTGCGAGCGTTATCGCACTTTCAGCAGTGGTTGCATTTATCCCGTTTTATGCAATGGCGGTAAACATTATCAATGCACCTGTTGAATGGTCGATGCGACAGTGGTATATAAATGATGCCAAACGCATTTTAAAAGAGCATACTCCGATGAAAATCATCGGCATCACCGGCAGTTACGGTAAGACCAGTACAAAGCATATTTTAGGCCGTATTTTATCCGAAAAATACAATGTCACAATCACCCCGGGCGGCTTTAATACCACAATGGGCGTTGTGAGAACCGTGCGTGAAAATCTTCGTCCCGACAGCGAAATTTTCGTCGTTGAAATGGGTGCGAAATGTGTCGGCGATATAAAGGAAATCTGCGATTTAGTCCACCCGACTGACGGTATCATTACATCAATCGGTCCGCAACATCTCAACACTTTCGGCTCAATCGAAAATGTCGCAAAAACGAAGTTTGAACTTGCAAACGAATGTAAAAATAACGGCGGTAAAGTCTACCTTAATTTAGATACCGATTTAATATGTCAGCGGGCGGGCGGTTACAATTCGCAGGGCTACGGCATTGAGAATAAATCGGGCAGGATGTACGCTGAAAACATCGTCTGCAACCGTTTTGGTGTACAGTTTGATTTGTTTATCGACGGCAGACGACTCACCCTTTCATCTAAACTGCTTGGCAACCATAATGTACTTAATATTTGCGCAGCGGTACTCATTGCCTCGGACTTGGGCGTGAGCGACACCGATATTATTTATGCAGTGCGTAAATTAAAGCCAATCGAACACCGTTTGGAGATGAAACCGTTTTTTAACGGTGCGGTGCTGATTGACGATGCATACAACGCAAACCCGTCGGGCAGTCTTTCGGCAATGAATGTGATTAAATCTTTCGCACCGATGAAAAGAATTGTGGTCACTCCGGGGCTTGTGGAACTGGGCGAAAAAGAATATGAATGTAATAAAGCACTCGGTGCGGCGGCGGCAGAAAGTGCTGACGAACTCATTTTCGTCGGTATCGAACGCTCAAAACCGCTTTTGGACGGTGCGAAATCCGCAGGTGCGCAGGATAGCAAAATCAAAGTCGTTAAGACGTTCAACGATGCGGCGGCGTATCTCAAAACCGTGTGCGACAGCAATACTGCGGTCATTTTTGAAAATGACCTTCCCGATAACTATGCAAAGTAAGAAAGGACGAAATATATGAAAACGAATGTAGGCGTGTTTTTCGGCGGCCGCTCGGTTGAACACGAAGTCGCTGTTATTTCAGCTGTTCAGGCAATGGCGAGTATCGACCGTGCGGTATACGATGTAACTCCCGTTTACATCACCCCTGACGGCAGAATGTTTCATTCTGATTTTATGACCGATATTAACGAATTTAAAGACATCCCCGCCCTTTTAAAGAAAAGCAGGGAAATCACATTCATCAAAAAAGACGGGAAATTCACAATGATTGAACTTAAATCCGGTCTGTTCAAAAAGCCGATTTGCTCAGTCGATATAGCATTCCCGATCGTTCACGGCACAAATTGCGAAGACGGCTCGATTGTCGGTTGGTTTGAACTGCTCGGTGTGCCGTATGTCACTTGCGATGTAGTGTCAGCCGCTGTCGGTATGGATAAAGAGCTGTTTAAATGCGTGCTGCTCCAAAAGGATATCCCGACTTTGCCGTGCGTGAGTTTTTACGCAAAGCAGTGGGTGAACGAAACTGACCGTATTATGACACAAATCAGTGAAAAAATCGAATATCCGATGATTGTCAAGCCTGCAAATCTCGGCTCGTCTGTCGGTATCCGTAAGGTTGAAAACGAAAACGAACTGCGTGATGCAATCGAATACGCAATGGAATTTGCAACCAAAATTTTGGTTGAACACGCTGTTCGATTTCTGCGTGAACTTAACTGTTCGGTACTCGGCGACTGTGACGGCTGCGATACATCGGTTATCGAAGAGCCGATGATGAGCGGTAAGATTTTATCTTACGCCGACAAATATCAGTCGGGCGGCGGTAAGAAAACAGGCTCAAAATCGAGCGGTGAGGGTATGGCATCTCTCGATAGAAAAATACCCGCAGACATCCCTGCGCATATCAAGGAGCAGGTCGAGGAATATTCTAAAAAGACTTTCCTTGCTCTCGGATGTAACGGAGTTGTCCGCATTGACTATCTTTACGATACCGAAAATGACTGCGTTTATGTCAACGAAATCAACACCATTCCAGGCTCGCTTTCGTTCTATCTGTGGGAGCCTAAGGGCGTAAAATATTCACAGCAACTGTCCAAAATGATTGAACTCGGCTTCAAACGCAACCGCGTTAAAGAAAATCTCTCGTATTCATACGACACCAATATTTTATCAAAAGGCGGTTCGTTCGGCGCAAAAGGCACTAAAGGGAAATTATAAAAAGGGTGGTCAGAATGTCGAAAAACAAGGATAAAAAAGGAATAATCGGTGAATTTAAAGAGTTTATTATGCGCGGTAATGTCGTCGATCTTGCAGTCGGTGTTATTATCGGTGCCGCATTCCAGGCAATCGTAAATTCACTTGTTAAGGATATTATAAACCCCATTATCGGCAAACTTTGCGGGAATATGGACTTCTCAAACTTGTTTATCCCTCTGTCGAAAATCCCCGAAACAGCGGATGTAACCCAACTCTCATCGCTTAC